>JAFZFU010000022.1 GCA_017555745.1 Bacteroidales bacterium | reverse complement strand
GGGCGAAGTGGCTCAAAGCTTAAAGCTCACAGCCTTTCTATACTTTCTATACTCTCTATACCCTCTATACAAACTTTTGTCTTTTGTCTTTCGGCTTTTGACATAAAAAACAACACCATGAAAAAACATCTATTAATTATCGTTGCCACAACTTTGACGATATGCAGTTGCAAAACGCTATCAACACACAGCATCGGCTATACCGCCGACACTCTACACATCAAGACACTACACTACGATAGCATATTCATCGACCGACAAACCTTGACCACATATAGCCACGACACGGTATATGTAGACAGGTGGCAAACCGAATACCGCTATCGCTTACACACCGACACCATATATAGAAGTTATATCGACACAGTGTATACCACTATTACACTGCCACCCGAAAAATCTCCCCCAGTAAACTTTAAATACCTCTTTGTTATATTGTTGTTTATAATTGTTTTTTTGTGGTGTCTGCGTTTAATGTTTAAGGCTTAAGGTTGGCAATTGCCGACCTTTTGTTTTTTTTTGTCTTTCGTCTTTTAATCTACAAAACATTACAAAAGGACTACAGAGAACGGAGGCCGCGACGGAATTACGGACAGGGCAAAGCCTGTTCACAGCTCATGGCTCGCAGCCATTCTACACCCCTCTATACACTTTCTCGACTTTTTGATAACTACGGGACGGCTTTTGTGTCAACTTGTTTTCCCAACACAATACAAAAATACCTTTGTTATTACGCTCCATGTAGCATGTTATATCTAGTATTCATTATTATAAAATCGATAATTACTAGCAATATCGGAATGGTAATAAACATAATAAACCGAAACGTTGATTTTCTAGGATGCTTTTTTTTGTATTCCCGATACTCTGCCAATCTTCTATTGCGAATATCTTTGTTTCTATTTCTGAATATAAATATTGCTAAAATAAGTCCAACTCCTATTCCAAAAGGCAGATATGACACCTCTGGTAGTTTGTAAAAGCCTATTGAACTTGGAAATATGATTAGCCCTACTATGAATATTTCTATAAAGAAACCCGTTGATACAGATGCTCCCAACAAAGGATATCCTATGTCGTAACGCTCATCGTGGAGGTAAAACTTACACCATGATAAATCAAGTATATTCATTGCTTTTTATTTAAAAATTTATCTTTTCTATTTTGTCTCCCCAAAAGAAGTCTACTGCTGTTAATCCTAAGGAAATTGCAGTACCATATATCGGGATATAACTTGTTGCAAAAGCTAAACCCTGAAGACAAATACGCATACCCTCTCCTGCAGATAAATGCCAATCAGATGATACCTTATAAATTGTATAACCCACACCTGCAAAACCTGCAATTCTTCCTGTAGCTTGCATGATTTTAGTAGTTGCATTAAATCCTTTTGCAATATTAGCTTCTTTTAATGGTACATAATCGGTATATGCATGGTCAGAAGACCAGCCTACCATAGAGGTTGTTAATGTAACACCCAACGAAACATCATCTACCCATGCCGGTCCTTTCTGGTTATTCGACGCCGGTCTCTTGTCTGATATTGTTACATTAGGTAGAGAAACGAAAGAGTGGGTTCTACCATATTGATCTCCATAGATGACCCTATCATCTCCTTCCGCAGTCATAAGAGTTGTTCTTCCAATATAGCTTTCACCATTTTTTAAATCCGCTTGGGAGTGTACATTAGCATCCCAATGTACATGACCTTTTTCATCTTCATACCAATCATCGGATGCAGATATTTCTTTTCCATCCGGGTCCACCAACCGAACCGGGTTCCAAGCACAATAAGCATACGGCGACAAGCCAGGATACTTATCCGCCATAGGATCCACACTAAGCCACCCCGTCAAAATATCCGAGTCGTAATACCTAGCACCAAAGTAGGAAAAGCCTGTCTCTGAGTCTCTTTCTTTCCCGGTAAAGGTTCGGGGGTATTTTGGGTTTATATTTTGATAGTAATTAAGCATAGTTGTTTCAGATATTTATTAAATCTCATCGATTAACTCCAAAATTCATTTTTACTCATTAAAATACTCATACCATTCTATCCATTCGTTATAAATAGTATCATCAACATACAATAAGCATTCTACTCTATCTATATCTCCGGAATATTTATAATAAAAACGTCTTTTAAACACAATATTGTTGTCGAATACAAATTCATCACTTTCGTACTGATTTAAACTATTTATTTGATAAGAAAATTTGTTCAACACGGATGTTACTACATTACCATATTCCATAAAAAGCAGAGTATTCGAGCATGATAAGGACGATATACTATAAGAGCTATCTGTTATTGTTGGAAAATTGTTTAAATCGTTAGTATATTCCATGTATTCAACACATTCCAATGCGTTAACAGCGTCTTTTATGTAATACCACAACAAATTATATCTATCGTAAACGATTTTATGAACAAGTTTATTGCCACTAAAATGGTTTGTAATAGTATCTATTCCTCTAAAAGAAAATTTCGGACGGCTATAAGTATCAATATAATCAGCGAAATACCAATATTTATATACTTCACCATTTTTATATTCATACACATTTGAATCATATATCTGCCATCCGTTGTATGAGAGATTAATTTGATACTGTAGTTGTAAATTATTATATTTATATTTTTCTTTGATGTAATTCTGCCTTTCCCTTCCTTCTTTTTTTAATATTCGATGTTTGAGAATAGTTTCGGTTTGAGAATTCACATTCCCTATCACAAAAATAGAACTGCAAAATACAAATATTATAATGTAAATACGTTTAATCATCTGCTTCTTCATTTTATCCTTACCCACTTTTATGTATTTCCTTTATTGCTCACATTTTGCAATATTTTTAATATGAAATCTATACCCTACTTTTATGTATTCACATATATACATGATTACTCGTTACTCTTTCTATATAATCTATAGGATTCGGTTGGCATTTCTTTTCTATATCCATCCTCGTACCTGAAAATAACAAACAATAAATCTAAAAAATCATTCCTATTCTTATAATAATATGTTATTGAAACAATGGTTCTTTCGTTATATGCATCATCTATATCTGTTGTTGTAACTATTATTGTATCATTATTAATATAGTAATTAGATATTTCGAATTCATCTAATTCCAAAGAATAACCAAGTGACTTGTTTTCTGATACAAATGCAATAAAATCACGATGTATACTATCATCCCAAACATATTCCCAAATCGTTCCCTCTATCGAAGAATGGCTCTGTGCCTCAACACTATGATTACTCACAACCAGTAATACCGAAATAAATATTAAAAATCTTCTCATTTTAAACGACATTTTATCTATTGTTTATCATCACTATTTTTTTATCTACAATAACTATAAATGTATAAATAACAACGTCAACCCTCTTATTTTATTGTTTTAAGGCAACTTCTAAAAATTCCACGTTTTAACAAGATAGAAGAAATCTTCTTTAAACTTTTGTGTGGTTTACGTTTTTCACCGAAATCTTTCCGATAAAATTCCATAAATCACTCACAGAGTAATTTTTAGAAGCTGTCTAAAAAACAAAAACTAATGGAATGGGGGGAAACACCTACCCTGGGGTAGGGTAGGGTATTTTTCATGACGGCACATAAAGATATCACCCTATCAAACAATCATTTAGCCAACACTGCCATCTTTGCAATTTTTTCTCGCGAGGATATTCGTGCAACTACGCGAGGTTTTTATATTTTCCTCGTAAGGCATTTTGTGTGGCATCGGGAGGGAATTTTGAGGCTGTATACCATCCCAAATTTGACGGTATACCATCGTGCTCGTGAAACCCTATTGTGAAGAGATTGATGATAGGGTGTTATTTTTCAGAAACGGAAGGTCTCCTTTTGAAACAATAAATCACTTGAGGCAACTTCTAAAAATTCCACGTTTCGGGATTATAGAAGAATATTCTTTGAACCTTTTGCGTGCTTTGCGTTTTTTCTTAAAATCTTTCTATTTCTTTTTCAATCGTGTAGCCCGCTACACTCAATCAAAAGAAAGTAGAAATCTTCCTAAGAAAATTCCACAAATCACATGCAAAGCAATTTTTAGAAGTTGCCTTGAAAAACACTTTTTAGAAATTGCCTTTGAAAAAATGTGTATCTTTGCAAAAGAATATCGACTTAGAAATATACCATTATATATTTATACATCAAAAATATACGATGAAAAACTACATACCTCAATTGGAAGAAAAGATAGGTTTTGCACAAATACGCGAAATGATTGCAAACGAATGTATCAACAGTTTGGCCCTACGCTTTGTAGAGGAGATGGGCTTTTCGAACTGCTATTCCGACATCGTTTGCAGCCTACAACAAACCGAGGAATTTAGGCAAATTCTATTATTGGAAAACAGTTTTCCATCACAAGACTTTTTTGATTTGACCGATGTACTTATGCAGTTACGCACTATCGGCAGCAGTATAGATATTCAGTCGCTATTCGACCTGCGCTGTTCGCTACAGACGGTGATGGATTGTGCCGCCTTTTTTGTCGGTGCCAACGAAGATGGCAAATATCCCGAACTATGTAAATTATCGAAAAAAATAGATCTCGATGCCGACATACTGAAGACCTGCAACCGCATAGTGGACGACAAAGGCAACATATACGACAGTGCATCGGAACTGCTATACGACATACGTAGGCAACAACGCAACAAGCACAACGAGATAGACCGCAAGATAAACAAAACGCTAAGCCAAGCCAAACAAGAGGGATGGGCTGCCGAAGGTGCCGAGATAACGATACGCAACGGTCGTGCCGTAATACCTATGCTGGACACGCACCGCCGAAAGATAAAAGGGCTGATACTTGACGAATCGGCTACCCGCCAAACGGCATACCTGGAACCTGCCGAAGTGGTGGAACTTAACAACGACTTGCGTGAGCTGGAGTTTGCCGAACGACGAGAGATAGAACGCATACTGAGAGAGTTTACCGACTATATACGTCCCATGTTGCCTCAATTGCTGACCGCATACTGGGTAATAGGCAAAATAGATTTTATACGTGCCAAGGCTCGCTTTGCCATAAAGATACATGCCGGGATACCCATTGTAGACAACAAGCCGAAAATATACTGGTACGGCGCACGCCACCCATTGCTATACATAAACCTTGCCAAACAAGGCAAAGAGGTGGTACCTTTTAACATAGAACTTAACGAAGAACAACGCATAGTGATAATATCGGGACCGAACTCGGGTGGCAAATCGGTATGCCTCAAAGCCATAGGGCTACTGCAATATATGTTGCAATCGGGGTTGCCGGTACCCGTAAAGGAGACTTCGGAATTCGGGATATTCGACCACCTGTTTATCGACATCGGCGACCAACAATCCATCGAAAACGATTTGAGCACCTACAGCTCGCACCTTACCAATATGAAGACTCTGCTTGAGATAGCCGACAACAGAACATTATTTTTGCTCGACGAGTTGGGTTCGGGCACCGAGCCTCGCATAGGCGGTGCCATAGCAGAAGCAATGATGGAGGCACTATACGAACGAAAGGCTTACGGAGTGGCTACCACACACTATGCCAATCTTAAACTGATGGCCGACCACTACCCCGCCATTGCCAACGCCGCAATGCTGTTCGACACTCAACGCATGGTGCCACTATACAAACTGATGGTAAAACTGCCGGGAAGTTCGTTTGCTTTTGAGATAGCGAAAAACATAGGTTTGCCTACCGAAATACTACTATCGGCCGAAAAAAAGATAGGTAGCGAAATGCTTAACTTTGAACAACAGCTACAACAGATAGAGGTAGAAAAACAAGAGATAGAAAAAAAACGTGTAGAAATAGAAGTGGCAGACTCTTTTTTGTCGGAAATGATAGAAAAATACACCACGCTGAACAACAACCTAGAACTAAAGAAACACGAGATACTGTCGGCAGCACGCCAAAACGCCAAACAAATAATAGGCGATGCCAACAAACAGATAGAACGCACCATTGCCGACATAAAGGCGGCACAGGCCAAGAAAGAAGAAACGGCTATGGCTCGCGAAAAACTAAAACACGAAGCTAAAAAGATAGACGATGAACAAAAAGATGCCGACCTAAAAGCCAAGAAGATACTACACGAAAAGAAAAAACAACACAGTAGTGGCGACAACGAAGTGATAGACAACAGCCCTATAATGGTGGGCGATATAGTGAAAGTGGACGAACAAGACACATACGGCCAGGTGGTGGAAATAAAAGGCAAGAAAGCTGTAATAGAAAGCAACAGCCTGCGAATGAGCATAGAGATAAGTCGCCTGCAAAAAACGAAAAAGAAAGCGTTGCCTGCTTCAAAAAGCAAGGACAACAACAGCCGCTACAAAAGCATATACGACGAGATAAACAAAAAACGAATAAACTTCAGCCCGACACTCGACCTAAGAGGCAAGCGTGCCGAAGAAGCACTACAAATGTTGGAACAATATATAGACGAGGCAATACTGCTAAGCGAAAAAGAAGTGCGCATACTGCACGGCACCGGCTACGGGATACTGAAAGAGATAATAAGAAACCGCTTGCGAACACATAGCGAAGTAAAAAACTTTAAGCCCGAAGTGTTGGAACTGGGGGGTGAAGGCATAACGGTGGTAACGCTGAAATAAGTCGAAATTTAAGAAATAGCTTGAGCATTTTTAAGAAATAAGTCCCAATATATTTACGGGTTAGCATAAATAAGAGTTTCCGAACAACAACTGAAACACAAACTATTAAACTGCTACAAAAATTATTTACGTGTTTTTATTTTGTTTTCAGCAAAAAGAAACTTACCTTTGCACGCTCAAATACAGAAATATTTAACAGTAAAAAATAAAGAGAATACATTAAACGAAATGGAACAAAAACAAAACAAAGTAAAGGCTTGGTTCAGCCAATTGGTAGACCCTAACGAAAAGATTTTTTCGAAACAATGGTTTAAATCGTATGCACTTATAGTGTTTGGAACATTGTTGTTCGTTATCGCCGACGTAATTTTTGCAATGCCTTACCACTTGGCACCGGGAGGAGTATATGGTTTTGCTAACGTACTTACAGCCCTTACAGGCACACCGCTTACAGTATTTTTGATATCGATGGAGGTGCCGTTGCTGATAATAGGCAGCATAATATTGGGGCCAAAATTTGGTGTTAAAACTATCGTGTCGATAGTATTGGGATGGGTGTTTACACACTTTATCGAAACCTATTGGGGCTACGAACCACTTGTGCACGTAGGTGAATTTTTGACAGCAGCACAAAACTTACCTCTTGACGCATTGCAAATAACCAACGAAGCACGTTATTTCATTCCCGACTACCTGCTTAACACTCTTATTGCCGGATTGTTGTACGGTATAGGTATAGGTATGATATTTAAATCGGGAGCAACATCGGGCGGTAGCGACATCATATCGATGATAATAAACAAATACAGCGGTATATCGTTAGGAACATTGGTAATAATTGTCGACTCGCTTATTGCACTATCTACCATGCTTATCACTCCCGACTTGCGCTTGCCCGCATATTCGGTACTGCTTATCATAATTGAAGGTAAGATTATAGACATAGTGGTGGACGGCTTTAAAAACTACAAAACAGTGTTTATCATCACCGAAAACGTAGAAGAGGTGCGCAACACCATTATCAACGACCTTAACCGTGGCGGCACATGCTTCGATGCTAAAGGCATGTATAAAGGCGAAGAACGCAAAATGATATACACCACAGTATCGAAACGCGAACTTGTACAATTCAAAAAAGCAATATACGCCATAGACCCCAACGCTTTTATCAACGTAATGGATAGCAGCGAGGTATTGGGAAAAGGTTTTAAACCTATCACTGCAGCATAGTTTTGAGTCAGAACACAAAAAAAAGAACATAAGTACAAATGTTGTTATTTGAATAATTGTTTTCATTGTTGTGGCTTCCTCCTTTTTGGGAGGAGGCCTTTTTTTTATAAAGACTTTTTTATTCCAATAATAATTCTTATCTTTGCAAGAATTATTGAAATAGGATATAAGCGTTGAACGCGGTCGTACTCACTCATTTAAACAGATACATAAATGAAGAATGCAGTATTAATAATATATACAGGAGGTACCATCGGCATGGTACAAGACGAAAAAGGAGCATTGCATCCATTTGAGATGAACAGAATATACGATGCTCTTCCACAACTAAAACATGCAGCCTACAATATCGACTCTTGCCAACTCGACCCCATAATCGACTCGTCGAATATGAATCCCGAAGTATGGAAAAACATTGCCGAAGTAATTGAACGTGAATACAACAATTACGATGGTTTTGTGGTGCTACATGGTACCGATACCATGGCATATACGGCATCGGCATTAAGCTTCGTGTTTGAAAATTTGGGAAAACCAATAGTGCTTACAGGATCGCAGCTACCTCTTGGAATGTTGCGCACCGATGGCCGAGAAAACATAATATGTGCTTTGGAGATAGCATCGGCACAAAAAATGCTGATACCCGAAGTGTGTATATTCTTTGAAAACAAATTGTATCGTGGCAACCGCAGCACAAAAATAAGTGCTCAAAACTTTAATGCCTTTTCGTCGTTCAACTATCCATCGTTGGCAGTGGCCGGCATCGACATATATTACAAAAACGACTTGATAGCCACAGCACCATCGCAACCTATGAAGGTATACAAACAGTTTAACGAAAACATAGCCATACTGCATCTGTTTCCGGGCATAACGAAAGAGGTAGTACACTCGATACTATCCATCAAAGGGCTGGAAGCCGTTATAATATCAACCTACGGATCGGGCAACGCTCCTACCGAGGAATGGTTTTTAAAGGAATTGGAAGCGGCAGTGGCAAAAGGCATAATAGTATACGACGTTACACAATGCAAATCGGGCTCGGTAAACATTGGCAGATATGCCACTAGTTCGGACTTGGGCAGAATAGGCGTGGTAAGCGGATACGATATAACAATAGAAGCAGCAGTTACAAAAATGATGTTTTTATTGGGAAACTACACCAACAAAACAACAATAACAACATTACTAACACAATCGCTACGTGGCGAGATAACACTATAAGCATGACCGATTTTGAAAGATTTACTACAGAAGTAGAACAGCAACAAGTAATGGTAATAGGCGATGTGATGATAGACGCCTACCTTTGGGGCAATGTGGACCGCATATCACCCGAAGCACCGGTGCCTATAGTGGCCACCACCAAACGCGAAAACAGACCGGGAGGTGCCGCAAATGTGGCTTTGAATATAGAGGCTCTGGGAGCAAAACCAATTATGTGTACAGTGCTCGGCAACGACAAAAAATCGAAAGATTTTATAGACATAATGAACGCCATGAACATTGACACTCGCGGAATTATATCGTCGGACGACCGAATAACAACCGTTAAATACCGCATAATAGGCAACAATGTGCAACTGCTACGTGTAGACGAAGAGATAACCACTCCCCTATCGCATGCCGACGAAGACAAGCTGATAAATACAGTGCAAGATATAATAGAGTCATCTAAGATAGACGCCATTATATTTCAAGACTACGACAAAGGCAACATAACACCACGTGTGATAGACGAAATAACAGCAACAGCTAAAAAGAAGAATATACCCACAACGGTGGATCCTAAAAAACGCAACTTCGAGAACTTTAAAAACGTAACGTTGTTTAAACCAAATCTTAAAGAACTACGCGAAGGACTAAACATAGACATTAAAGAGGTAAATATCGAAAACCTAAAAAAAGCTTCGAACATACTACACCAACAACAAAATATAGACATAGTATTTATCACCCTATCTGAAAAAGGAGCATTTATATGCGACTACCGCGACACCGACGAACCCAAAGCAATACACATACCGGCTCATTTGCGCAGCATATCGGATGTATCGGGTGCCGGCGACACGGTAATAAGTGTGGCAACGCTATGCCTTTCGATGAATTTAGATATCGAAAACATAATACAGTACTCCAATTTGGCCGGAGGCATTGTATGCGAAAGTGTGGGTGTGGTGCCTATTGACAAAGAACGTTTTTATAAAGAAATCAAAACACTTATCGACTAAAACCATGGAAAAAGAGGCAAATGCTCAAAGCAAAATGTTTGACAACATTGCTGACTCGTACGACAAAATAAACCATATACTTTCATTCAACATCGACAAGAACTGGCGCAAAAAAATAATAGCCCATTTGCCGCAAACACGACCTATACAGATATTGGATGTGGCAACCGGCACCGGCGACCTGGCAATAATGATGGCAAAACACTCGAAACAAGCCCGCATAACAGCCATAGACATATCGGACAATATGATGGAAATAGCCATAAAGAAAGCCGATAAAGAAAATGTAGCCAACAAGATAGTGTTTAAAAACAACAATGTTACCAATCTACCATTTGACGACAACACTTTTGACTATTGTACAATATCGTTTGGAGCAAGAAACTTTGCCGACCTCGACAAAGCTTTAGGCGAAATATATCGTTGTCTAAAACCGGGTGGCAAACTATTTATAATTGAATTTAGCAAAAAACCATCAAATAAAATTGTAGAAATACTATATAAACTATACTCTAAAGTATGGATTCCTTTCATAGGCGGATTAATATCGAAAAACAAAGGAGCTTACACCTATCTCCCAAATTCGATAAGCAAGTTCATCCACTGGAGTGTTTTTGTAAAAAAATTAAAAACAGTAGGATTTTCTTCGGTCCACCACAAGAAATTAACCTTTGGAATTGTTATATTTTATGAAGGAACAAAAATATAGTATATTTTTATATCACTAATAAACAAAATAATCAATTAAAGAAATAACATATATGACTAAATATGTATATACCTTTGGAGGTAAAACTGCTGAAGGCAAAGCGGATATGAAAAATCTGCTTGGAGGTAAAGGTGCCAACTTGGCCGAGATGTGTCTTTTGGGATTGCCTGTACCGGCCGGACTTACAATAACCACAGAATGCTGTACCGACTACTATGCCAACAACTGCCAATTGCCCGCTACTTTGATGGACGAAGTATGGGAAGGCATGAAAAAAATAGAATCTATAATGGGTATGAAGTACGACGATGCCGAAAACCCACTTCTAATATCGTGTCGTTCGGGTGCACGCACCTCGATGCCGGGAATGATGGACACCGTTTTGAACATAGGACTAAGTTCGAAAACCATTCCGGGATTAATAAATAAAACCAACAACCCTCGCTTTGTTTACGACTCGTATCGCAGACTTATTATGATGTATGCAGATGTGGTAATGGAGAAATCGGAAGGCATAGAGCCCGCCGATGGCAAAGGCATACGCAAACAACTCGACGACATGTTGGATAAATACAAAGAAGAAAAAGGTTATAAATCAGATACCGATTTAGATGCCGACGACCTTCAAATACTATCCATTGCTTTTAAAGAAAAAATAAAAGAAGTGTTAGGCTCTGAGTTTCCCGACGATGCCAAAGCACAACTCGAAGGAGGTATAAAAGCCGTATTTAAAAGTTGGAATGGCAAAAAAGCCATATCCTATCGCCGCATAGAAGGCATACCCGACAGTTGGGGCACTGCAGTAAACGTACAAACCATGGTGTTTGGCAACATGGGCGACGACTCTGCCACAGGGGTAGCATTTACACGCAACCCTGCCACCGGCGAAAATCTTTTTTATGGCGAATGGCTTATAAACGCACAGGGCGAAGATGTGGTGGCCGGAATACGTACTCCGAATCCATTGAACGACGATACCAAGAACGAGCAAAATAAACACTTGCCTTCGATGCAGGAACTAATGCCCGACACCTACAAAGAACTATGTGGTATAAGAGAAATATTGGAAAAGAACTACCACGACATGTTGGATATCGAGTTTACCATACAAAAAGGCAAGTTGTACATGTTGCAATGCCGTGTGGGAAAACGTACGGGAGTGGCCGCTCTGATTATGAGTTTGGACATGCTTGACGAAAAACTAATAGACAAACAAGAAATGGTAATGCGTGTATCGCCTACACAATTGGAAGAATTGCTACACCCCATTTTGGATGCCATAGACGAAAAGATACACAAACCCATAGCCAAAGGGCTGCCTGCCGGACCGGGAGGTGCAGTAGGGCACATAGCACTATCGTGTGAAAAAGCTCTTGAATATCAACGAAAAGGAATGCCTTGCATACTTGTACGCGAAGAAACAAACCCCGAAGACGTAGAAGGTATGAGAGCCGCCGATGGTATACTTACCGCCAGAGGTGGTATGACATCGCACGCTGCTTTGGTGGCTCGCGGATGGGGAAAATGTTGCATAGTAGGATGCGAAGATGTAAAAATAAACAAAGACAACCTATCGATATCTACCGATAAGTTTGGTCATAAACACGTAAACGTAAAAATAAACGACACCATACATATAGCAGGAAAAGAGTATCACGAAGGTGATATAATAAGCCTCAATGGTAGTAAAGGATGGATTTACGACAGCAAAATAAAAATGATTAACGCCACCGAAAATCCAAACTTTAAAAGATTTATGTCGATAGCTGACGAATTTCGCACTATAGGAGTACGCACCAATGCCGACACTCCGGAAGACACTATCAACGCCATTAACTTCGGTGCCGAAGGTATAGGACTATTCCGTATAGAACACATGTTTTATGGCAAAAACAGCGAAGAGCCATTGGCAAAACTACGCGACATGATTTTGGCCGATACCACAGAACAACGCATAGACGCTTTAAATGAATTGGAGCCATATATACGCGAAGCTGCCAAAGGCACTCTAAAAGTACTAAACGGCAAACCGCTTACATTTAGACTAATGGACCCTCCTTTGCATGAGTTTATTCCTCAAGCCGAAGAAAAACAAAGAGAGTTGGCCAAAGAGCATAACATGAAATTTGAAGAGCTACAAAAACGCATAGAAGAACTACACGAACAAAATCCGATGCTCGGTTCAAGAGGTGTGCGCTTAGGTGTGTTATATCCCGAAATTACCGAAACCCAATTCCGTGCTCTTTTCGAAGCCACTGCCGAATTGATACAGGAAGGTCAAAACCCACACTTGGAAATAATGGTACCTCTTATCATGAATGTAAGAGAACTTAAACATCAAAAAGCCATAGCCAACAAGGTACATGCCGAAGTAGAACAAAAATATAATGTGAAGATAGAATACCTATACGGCACTATGATAGAGACACCACGAGCTGCATTGGTGGCCAACGAAGTGGCCGAAGTGGCCGATTTCTTCTCGTTTGGTACCAACGACCTTACCCAAATGACATTGGGATTCTCTCGCGATGACGTAAATATCATCATACATAAATACATCGAAGAAAAAATCATACCCAACGACCCATTCGAATCATTAGATCAAAAAGGTGTGGGCGAATTGGTAAAAATAGGTGTGGGACGAGGCCGATCCACTCGCAAAGACCTAAAATGCGGTATATGTGGCGAACATGGCGGCGACCCTGCTTCGGTAGAATTTTGTTTCAACGCCGGTTTGAACTATGTTTCGTGCTCGCCATTTAGAATACCTGTAGCACGATTGGCAGCAGCTCAAGCAGCAATAAAGAGCAAATAACATATAACATAGAGGGTAGCGAGACCCTCTATTATTACAAACAAAAATACAAAATAAATAACAATAAACACACAAAATGAACAGATTATTAAAAACGGCATTAATCATGACAGCATTAGCAGCCGGTTCCGTAAACGGACAAGAAAAGAATCCTCTTCTTATGAATTGGAACACACCGCATCAAACACCTCCTTTTGCAGAAATAAAGAACGAACACTATCGTCCTGCTGTAAAAAAAGGTATGGATGAAGCACGCAATAATATCGATGCTATAATAAATTCTAAAGAAAAACCTACTTTCGAAAACACAATAGTAGCATTAGAAAAAGCATCGCTTCTACTCGACAAAGTTACATCGATTTTGTTCAACATGAACGAAAGTAACACCAACGAAGACCTTCAAAAAATAGTATTGGAAGTATCGCCTGAACTTACAAGTTTTTCGAACAATATGTATATGAACGAAAAACTATTTGAAAGAGTTAAAGCCGTTTACGAAGGTGAAGAAATGAAATCGCTGAACGAAGAACAAAAAATGTTGGTCGACAAAACCTACCGTGCTTTCCTACGCACCGGTGCTACATTGGAAAAAGAAGCTAAAAACCAATACAAACAAAATGCAGAAGAATTGGCTAAATTGTCGCAACAGTTTAAACAAAACGTATTAGCCGACAATAACAACTATTACATGCATATAACCAACAAAGAAGAGTTGAAAGGCTTGCCCGAAAACGCAATTAAAAGTGCTGCCGACGAAGCCAAGAAACGTAATCTTGATGGTTGGGTAATAACATTGGACTATCCAAGCTATGGACCTTTTATGGAATATGCCGACAACCGAGACAGACGTCGTGAGCTATGGACTGCATACAATAGCAAAGGTAACAGAGACAACGAAAACAACAATAACGAAATAATACAAAAGATAGCAAATCTACGTTTGCAACAAGCTCAGATATTGGGATACAAGACATACGCCGACTATATATTGAGCGAAAGAATGGCACAATCGAAAGAAAATGTTGAAACATTCCTAAAAGACTTATTGGTAAACGCTATGCCCGTTGCCGAAAAAGATGTTGAAAAAGTTAGAGAATTTGCAAGAAAACAAGGTGCCGATTTTGAACTTCAACGTTGGGATTACTCTTACTATTCGGAAAAACTTAAGGAAGCTGAATACGCTTTCAGTGGCGAAATGTTGCGTCCTTACTTCCAATTAGACAAAGTTCGCGATGGTATATTCGAACTTTATGGTAAACTTTACGGACTATCGTTTAAAGAAAACACTAAGATACAAGTATATCATCCTGATGTAAAAGTCTACGAAGTATTTGATGGCAAACGTTTCATGGGGGTTCTTTATTTGGATATGTATCCACGTGCTTCGAAACGTGGTGGTGCTTGGAAAACTTCGTTCC
Organism: Bacteroidales bacterium; assembly: GCA_017555745.1. Lineage (GTDB taxonomy): Bacteria > Bacteroidota > Bacteroidia > Bacteroidales > P3 > HGM05376. The sequence goes on along the minus strand of JAFZFU010000022.1, from coordinate 29,820 downwards.
GCGGACAATACAAAGAAAATGGCAAAGACACTCGTCCTCTAATACAAGTAGTATGTAACTTCTCGAAACCGGTAGGCGACACTCCATCGCTATTATCATTCGACGAAGTAGAAACATTCTTACACGAAACAGGTCATGCCATACACGGCATGTTGTCCGACGTAACCTACGAAAGTTTGTCGGGAACAGCCACCTACCGCGACTTTGTAGAATTGCCATCGCAAATAATGGAAAACTGGGCTACAGAACCTGACTTCTTGAAACAATTTGCTTATCACTACAAAACCAACGAGCCTATACCTGCCGAATACATAGAAAAATTGAAGAAAAGCGAAAACTTCAATTCGGGATATTACTGCGTTCGCCAACTAAGCCTTGGCCTTACCGATATGGCTTATCACACCATAAGCGAACCTACAAGCAAAAAAGCCGAAGAAATAGAACGCAAAGCTATGGCTCCTGCCGAACTACTTCCTTTGGTTGACGGCACTACAACAAGTACTTCGTTTTCGCACATCTTCGCCGGTGGATATGCCGTAGGATACTATGGATACAAATGGGCCGAAGTTTTGGATGCCGACGCTTTCTCGGTATTTAAAAAGAATGGCATATACGATAAAAAAACTGCTCAACGATTCAGAGTTGAAATATTATCGAGAGGTGGTACAGAACACCCAGCTATACTATTCCGCAACTTTATGGGTAGAGAACCTAACAACGAAGCATTGCTTAGACGTAGTGGATTTATAAAATAATATCATCAAACATATACCGAGAATTGCCGTCTTTTACTATCACGCAGAGATGGCAGTTCTTGGTATTATTTTTAATAACAGACGTAATTCTTATTAGAAAAATATTCTACAAATAGATGAATATATACAAACTAAACAAAGAAAATCAATTTCCAAAAAACGCAATAGCCACAATAGGAATGTTTGATGGTGTACATCTTGGACACAAAAAAATAATATCATTCTTGAAAGAAAAGGCCTCCGAACTGGGTCTTACCCCTATAGTGCTTACTTTTAACAAACACCCCCGACATGTGTTACACAACGATTCGGAATACTTTAAACTGCTAAACACCGAAGCAGAACGCTATCGACTACTCGAAAACTACGGCATAAACAATATATTCGAAATCGACTTCACTACCGAAACGGCAGCATTGTCGACCTACGATTTCTCGAAACTATACCTTTTGGATTTGCTAAACATCAAAGCATTAGTGATAGGCTACGACAATATGTTTGGCAACAAAAAAGTTAATGATTTTAAACGTATATACGAACTTGGCGAAAAATATAATTTCGACATATTCGAAGCATCATCGTACATATATAACGACATACAGGTAAGTTCGACACAAATACGTAATGCATTAAATGCAGGCAATATCGAATTGGCAAATGCCATGCTCGGATATAACTACTTTGCTGAAGGCTGCATAATAAAAGGCCGACAAATAGGAAGAACTATAGGGTTCCCCACTGCTAATATCGAGCTATCGAATCATCTGAAAATGTTACCCAAAGAAGGTGTATACGCCACTATTATCAGCCTAAACGGCACCAACTATATAGGCATGGCCAATATAGGCACCCAACCAACTTTCGAATCGTACAAACAAAGTTTCGAAATACATATTATAAACTTTAATGGAGATATTTACGGACAGTCTATCGAAGTACAGTTTATAAAAAGAATACGCGACATACAAAAATTCGACAGAGCACAATCACTTATGGAACAATTGGAAAAAGACAAAAATCAGTGCTTACAAACTATAGGCAACTTGATATAGCAATGATTAAAAACATTATATTATATATATCGCTATTTATTGCATCTGCATCATTTGCTCAACCCAACTATGTATACACATCGTTAGACAAGGTAATGCACCCCGACAGTGTATACATACTATCGCTCAAAAGAAACAAACTCGACACATTTCCCTCTATAATACTATCTTTTTCAAACCTGAGAGAATTAGACCTAAGCCACAACAAAATTAAAACACTGCCAAAGGAAATAGGACAACTCAGCAATTTGGAGATACTAAACCTTGATAAAAATAAAATAACATATATTCCGGAAGAAATCGGCGAACTATCAAACCTGCGAGAGTTGCGCTTAAGTCGTAACAAAATATACGGCTTGCCCGAAAGTATGAGCAATATGAGCAATATGAAAAGACTTATACTATGGTCGAACGGAATAAAAACTTTTCCCCAAAGTTTTGGCAAACTAAACAGCAGTATCGAATTTATCGACTTGCGAAACAACCCCATGATGCTATACGACGACCAAGAAACAATAAAAGAAATGCTCCCAAAACCGGAAATCAAAATGGACAATGTATGTAATTGCGAATAGATATTAGCAATAAAACAAATACATTTACGTTTTTAAGAACAAAATATAACAACGTGAAAGCAGACTCATTAGAAAAAATAATATCTTTAGAAGACATCGACTATGCCCACTTTTGGGGTACCAACGACAAAATTTTGGAATTCGTAAAAATACTGTTTCCAAAATTAAAAATCATCGCAAGAGGCGAAATGCTTAAACTTATAGGCACTGAAGAGGACATAAACAATTTTGAAAAGAAACTCGAATCGATGATATTCTTTTACGAGAAATTTGGCCGTATCGACGAAAAAGCAATAATGCAAATTATGGACAACTCGGGCGAAGAACATCCCGGCGAAGAAACATCGAGCGAAATATTGGTACACGGCAGAAATGGTCTGCTTATAAAAGCCCGCACCGCCAACCAACAACGCATGGTAAAAGCATGCGAAAACAGCGATCTTATTTTTGCCATAGGTCCTGCCGGCACTGGCAAAACATATACAGCAGTGGCATTGGCAGTAAGAGCATTAAAGAATAAAGAGATAAAACGAATTATACTGACACGTCCTGCCGTGGAAGCAGGCGAAAACTTAGGCTTCTTGCCCGGTGACTTGCGAGATAAACTTGACCCATATCTACAACCGCTATACGATGCACTCAGAGATATGATACCGCAACAAAAACTGCTGTCGTATTGGGAAGACAACACCATAGAGATAGCACCTTTGGCTTTTATGAGAGGTCGTACACTCGACAACGCCTTTGTTATTCTCGACGAGGCACAGAATGCCACAGCATCGCAACTAAAAATGTTCCTAACTCGTATGGGACGTAATGCCAAGTTTATAGTAACAGGCGATATAACCCAAATAGACTTGCCAAAAAATCAAAAGTCGGGATTGCCGCAAGCTGTCGAAATATTAGACGATATAGAAGGCATATCAATAATACAACTAACAAAGAGCGATGTGATACGTCACAAATTAGTTACAAAAATAATCAACGCCTACGAAAACAACAAAAACGAATAAGATATGATGCTGATTTATGTCCCCAAACTGACCAATAGAATAGGATATACATTAAACCTAATATTCCAAAGTATACTACATATCCCTTTCAAGATTACTCTGGATCAAGACTATTATACATCGTTTGAGGGATGTAAACTATGTTATGCAAAACAAAAGATCGGTGATGGATTATACATCAAACAAAGCGATTTACTATCTCAAACATCCATCGAAGATCAAGACATACAAGTGTCGACATACGAAAACCTGCCCATCTTTTTTGAAACATACGGAAAAGATTTGAGTCTGCCGTTTGATATCTTTGCAGCATCGTTTTATTTGGTGTCGCGATATGAAGAATATCTTCCACACCTCAAAGACATACATCAACGCTTTGACTACAAAAACAGTACAGCATATCAGCATAACTTTCTGCATATACCATTGGTAAACAAATGGGCCGAATTATTGAAAAATAAAATAGAAGAACAATATCCCGATTTTGCAATACCCATACGCCGATTCCATTTTGTAAACACCATCGATGTAGATGCAGCATACTCTTTTAAAGGCAAAGGCGTATTCCGAAGCATAGGCGCCTTTATAAGAGATGTAATAAAACGAGACTACGAAAGTGTAAAAATGAGAGTATTGGTAACGTTGAAACTTCGCGAAGACCCTTACGACACCTTCGATTATATACTGTCCACCGCTCAAAAATACCACTCCGAACTATTGTTCTTTATACTTTTTGCCGACTACGACAACTACGACAAAAACATATCACACAACAACCTACGCTTTCAAGAACTTATAAAACACCTTGGCGACTACTGCAAAGTGGGAATACATCCATCCTATGCATCGCTCGACAACGAAAACAAACTGACATCCGAAATAAAAAGGCTATCGCAAGTAATGCATAAACCCATAGTGCGCAGCCGATTCCATTTCCTCAGATTTCAATTGCCCACCAGCTACAAGAATCTTATAGACAATGGTATCGAAGCCGACTTTTCGATGGGATATAGCAACGAATATGGTTTCAGAGCAAGTATATGTACACCTTTTAATTTTTACGACCTCGAAACAGATGCCGAAACCACATTGGTGGTACACCCATTTGCAATAATGGATACAACCTTGAAAAAATATATGAACCACACTCCCGAAGAGGCCTCTAACACAATAAAAAACATTATCGACGAAATAAAATCGGTAGAAGGTACGTTTTATAGTATATGGCACAACAACAACCTATGCAACAGTATGGGATGGGAAAAATGGACCGAAGTATACGAAGGTATGCTCGAATATGCCAACTCTTTAAAGAATAAACAATTAAATAATAAATAATGATAGTAGTAACAGGTGCCGCAGGTTTTATAGCCAGCGGATTGGTAGGAATACTAAACCAACAAGGTATTGACAATATAGTTATAGTAGACGACTTTACAAAAACTCAAAAAATAAAAAATTGGGAGACAAAAAAAATCGTCGAAAAAGTAGATAGAAACATCTTCTTTGAATGGTTCGACAAAAACCACGAAAAGGTAGAATTTATATTCCATCTTGGTGCCCGCACCGATACCACCGAGTTTGACTGGAATATCTTCGAAGACCTAAACATCAACTATAGCAAAGAGATGTGGAAAAAATGTAGCCTATACAATATCCCTTTGATATATGCCTCATCGGCGGCTACATACGGCAACGGCGAAGCCGGATACATAGACAGCCACAGCATAGTGGATACTCTAAAACCCCTCAACCCCTACGGTCGAAGCAAAAACGACTTCGACAAATGGGCGTTGGCACAGAAAAAGACTCCTCCTTTTTGGGCAGGAACAAAGTTCTTTAACGTGTATGGTCCCAACGAATACCACAAAGGAAGAATGGCATCGGTGGTGTTGCACACTTTCGAAACAGTGAAAAAGACAGGTGCCATGCAACTATTTCGCTCGCATCGCAGCGACTTTGAAGACGGAATGCAACTACGCGACTTTATTTACGTAAAAGATGTTATAGACATCCTTATACATTTATACAAAAACCGTCCCGAAAGCGGATTGTATAATGTGGGCACAGGTCGTGCCGAAAGTTTCCTTACATTGGCCACTTCGTCGTTCGAGGCCATGGAAAAACCAATAAACATAGAGTTTATAGACATACCCGAAGATATACGCGACAAATATCAATACTTTACCGAAGCCGACAACAACAAACTCATAAAATCAGGATACAACAAACCTTTCCACACTCTGAAAGAAGGGGTATACGACTATGTTACGAATTATCTGATACCCAACAAATATTTATAAACCATTGCTGATATGAATTACAAAAACAAACTACATAAGATAAAAGCATTCGTGTTTGACTTTGACGGAGTGATGACCGATGGCGCAGTGTGGGTATATGCCGACAAAGAAACGGTAAGAGCCGGCAATATCAAAGACGGATATGCTATACAATACGCCGTAAAGAAAGGCTACAAGATAGCAGTAATATCGGGTGCCACTTCGATGAGCATAAACAACAGAATGGAATCGTTGGGAGTAACCGATATATTTACCGGAGCAGGAAACAAGATATCGATATTCAATCAATATCTTAAAGACAACAATCTGCAAGCCGACGAAGTGCTATATATGGGCGATGATATTCCGGACTACGAAATAATGAAACAGGTAGGTGTGGCCACTTGTCCCGCCGACGCTGCTATAGAAATAAAAGAAATAGCCGACTATATTTCGCACCTAAACGGGGGATACGGATGTGTAAGAGACGTAATTGAACAAGTATTGCGACTACACGACAATTGGTTTCACCCCGATGCAGTAAACTGGTAAAAAGATAATGAAACGACTTATTGTATACATATTGCTTTTTATATCGTTAGGTAAGTTGCACGCTCAGGATATCGACACTTCCAAAAGTCATACTGCGCGTGTAACTTATTACCACGACCGCTTTGAAGGCCGAAAGACCTCGAATGGTGAACGTTTTTCGCAAAAAAACTATACTGCCGCACACCATAATTACAAATTTGGAACACTGCTATTGATAATAAACCCTCAAAACAACAATTGGGTAATAGTAAAAATAAACGACCGCTGTCCCAAACGAGGCATAGTAGACCTCTCGAAAGTGGCGGCAAAACAATTGGGCATATTACACAAAGGTACAATACGGGTTAAGGTGCAACCGCTCCCTATATCGTATTACGAAATATGGGAAAAACAAGATATTATATTCAACTCGTTAGATAACAAAGGTAATAAATCCATATCCGAAATTATAGACCATCTAAACAAAGAAGCAAGCCAAACCACCGATACTACCGCCAACAAAAAAACTTCACCCAAAGAAGCCCCCATAAAAGAAGCCCCACAAAAAGAAAAATACACCCCTATGGTATTCGAATAACAAAATCTCATTGTAGGGATATCTTAATCTTTTTTCTTTTCTATATTATCTCTCGAAGCAGAATTTACCCCCTCTATAAATCAACAATCTAAGCCTGTTACAACTTATCAATCACAAAACATTCATCTATCTTATCAAATGCAGTATCAATAAAAGTGTAGCTGATAAGTTTGGATGAGTCTATTGGTTTGATGTTATCAAAAAGCTCATGACTGAATTCCAATTCAAACGCTAAACGTAAATCCGTTACATTTGCATCTGTACCCTCATCTTGCTTAGCTTCTTTTCCTGTAATTGTTCTAATACAAGTTATTTTATATACATCCTTTATACCTTGTCCTTTAAAATAAGGTATAAGATAATGAAGGCCATCCAATGAAATCGTTGTAGGAAAATTTGCACCTGTATAATACAATTTCGCTTCACCATTTTCAAAGTCCTTATAATAATTCTTTCGCGAACTTGGGCTAACCAAGCCTATCAAAACTCTATCATGTACTTCCAATACTGTTCCCTTATGAGGAATAATCTCTGCAATAGTTTCAGAAGATTTCCGCTTAATAATATCAGAAATAAATTCCTCTAAGAATTTCCTGTTTTGTTCATCCTTAGGGCGTAAAGGAAATGCACCAATGTTCACTTCCTTTATTGATTCGTAAAATCTAGACTTTGCCACATCATGCGGTTCGCCTGTGCCAGGGAATAAGATATATCCTCCAATCACCTCTTTTTTTAATTGGCCAGAATCATAATCCTTATAATAAATAGCATCACGATAACGATGCATTTGGTTGATGGCATCATCCGGTGGCACATCTGCTCCATTGTCCTTTTCTCCTATGCGATATTTTGCATCAAAAAGATAAGTCATCTTCATGCCATTATGCAGGTCGTTCTTTGTCAATTGAAGAACAATATCCGGCTTTTGTGGAACGGTTGGCACTACAAGTTTAGGAATACTTACATTATCATTCCCCTTTTCCGTATACTTCGGATTATAAATAAGTTCAGCCAATTCTACACCATCCTTACGGAAAAGAATCCGTGAATGTTCTCCACGGCCAAACTCCCAAGTAAATAGTCCGTTCATCTCCATACGATTACGATGTTCTACATCTTCACTTTCTATAGAAAAGTTGTCAATGCCCCTTGGATTTCTATATTCCAAACTTTGGAATCACTTTTATAAGCATGTCTACGAAGTTTTGTAGTCGAGTCGGTGAAGTTTATTAAACATGTCTGTCAGCACAATGGATCGGGAGGTGGCGAAATCAGGAGTAGAATGTAAGAAAAAGAGGCAGCGAAACTTGCTTGTAGTTTCGTTGCCTCTTGCAGTAGTATTATTGGCTTGCTTATCAATCGGCATCCAAAGTATAGCTTCCCACCTTGGGTATAGCCTCAATAAGATTGCGGGTATATTCCTGTTGCGGATTGGCATATATGGCGTCGGCATCGCCCATCTCCACCACCTTGCCTTGTCGCATTATCATCAATCGGTCGGCAAGAAACTTGACCACCGATAGGTCGTGCGAGATAAAAATATATGTAAAGCCCCATTTGTTTTTAAGATCATTGAGGAGGTTAAGCACCTGAGCCTGCACCGATACATCGAGAGCCGACACACTTTCGTCGCATACCACCAGCGAGGGTTTCAATGCCAATGCCCGTGCTATACACACCCTCTGGCGTTGCCCACCCGAAAACTCGTGAGGATAACGGTTGTAATGCTCTTGGTCGAGGCCCACCTCTTTCATAAGATTAAGCACATACTCTCGGCGTTCGTGGTTGTTGTTGCCGCCTTTGTTCCACACCCTCAGCGGTTCCATAATGGCATCGCCCACCGTTATACGCGGATTGAGCGACGAATAAGGGTCTTGAAAAATAATCTGCACCTTGGGTCGCAGCATACGCATTTGCTTGGCATTAAGGAGGTCGAGGCGTGTACCTTCGAAGGTTATGGAGCCACTGCTTTTGTCTATCAACCGCATCAAAGCCCGACCCAAAGTAGTTTTGCCACAGCCGCTTTCGCCTACAAGACCCAACGTTTCGCCACGATATACATCAAAACTGACCTTATCCACAGCGGTAAGACTCTGCAACACCTTGCCGGTAATACTCTTTTTGAGAGGATAGGTTACCTCAAGGTCGTTTACGCTGAGGATGGGAGGCTGAGAGTATATCCGACTGTGTCGCACAGAGCGTTGTTCGGCTGTTTCGCAAGGCGGATTGTCGGCAACATTGCCGCCAAGGTAGTCGGCAACGGTATAAAGTCTTACGGGACGGCTGTCCAACGGAGGACGACAAGCCAACAAACCCTTTGTATAGGGGTGCGAAGGATTGTAGAAAAGCTCTTTGGCCGGCTTATGTTCCACCACCTCGCCTTTGTAAAGCACCGCCACATCGTGGGCTATATTGGCAATAACGCCCAAGTCGTGGGTGATGAATATTATGGCCATGCCATACTTTTGTTGTAAATTGGCAAGGAGTTCCAATATTGTTTTCTGCACCGTAACGTCGAGAGCCGTTGTAGGCTCGTCGGCAATAAGCACATCAGGATTGCAAGCCAACGCCATGGCTATCATCACCCTTTGCTTTTGCCCGCCCGATACTTGGTGGGGGTAGCTATTCATTATCTTTTCGGGGCGCGGTATCATCACCTCTTCCATCAGCTTCAACGCCTTGGCATAAGCCTCGCCATGCGAAATGTTTTGATGCGTTTGCAACACCTCTATTATCTGTTCGCCACAGGTATGCACGGGATTGAGCGACGTCATCGGCTCCTGAAAAATCATGGATATATGTCTTCCGCGATAGTTGCGCATTTGGCTGTCGGTAAGGCTTAAGAGGTCCACCCTTTCGCCGGCGGCAGTATAATACCATATATTTCCTGCCACACGACATTTGGCCTTGCCCGGCAACAAACCCATCACAGCCATGGAACTGACACTTTTGCCCGAACCACTTTCGCCCACTATACCCAATGTTTTGCCACGCTCAACACTATAGCTTACACCTTTCACCACCGTGCGGAAGCTGCCTTCATGATAAAAATCGACAGTCAGATTTTCTATTTCAAGAACTTTATTGCCACTCATTTGCATTAGTTTAAATATTGTTTTTGCGACTACAAAGGTACACTTTTTTTTCGGATAAAAAGCCATTCTTTGGCAATAGGTTTTAAAATAATGCCACCCACACCATGCCATACCGAAAAAATAACGTATATTTGCAAAAGATAACATCATTACGATATGAACACAACAACCTTATACACAATAGGATTAATGTCGGGAACATCGCTCGATGGACTGGATATAGCCTACTGCCGCTTTGACTATACCGACAAATGGAATTTTGAACTATTGGCATCGCACACCTACCCCTACCCCGACGAATGGAAGGAAATACTGAGCCGATTGGAACAAAAATCGGCATGGGAATACGCAAAAACAAACGTGGACCTTGGTCATTACTTTGGCAAAAAGGTCAACGAGTTTAAACAACATTATGGTGTAGAGTTGTTGGATTTCATATCCTCGCATGGGCATACCATATTCCATAGGCCCGATATAGGCATCACCACACAGATTGGCGACATCGACAGTATAGCGGCCGAAACGGGGCATTTGGTGGTGGGCAACTTCCGCACCTTCGATGTGGCATTGGGCGGACAAGGGGCGCCACTTGTGCCCATAGGCGACCAGCTGCTATTTGCCGACTACGACGCCTGCCTGAACCTTGGCGGTTTTTCAAACATATCGTTTAGGAAAAACGACAAACGGATAGCATTCGACATTTCGCCTTGCAATATGATTCTTAACCTATTGGCAAACAAAATGGGTATGGAATACGACCGCGACGGACTGACAGCACAAAGCGGAACAATAATAGAGGACCTGCTATCGCAACTAAACGCATTGGAATACTATAGCCGCAAGGCGCCAAAATCGTTGGGAAAAGAATGGTTGGTGGAAGAACTTTTGCCACTAATACCCTCCCATTGCCCCACTGCCGACCTTTTGCGTACACTATCCGAACATATAAGCTTCCAAATAGCCAAAGTAATAAACAACGAAAAACTAAGCAATGTAATGATAACCGGCGGAGGTGCTTTGAATACCTTTTTGATAGAATGTATATCACTCCACTGTCCGAATTCCAAAGTAGTAATACCGTCAAAAGAGGTTATCAACTACAAAGAAGCCATAATATTTGCCTTTTTGGGAGTGCTGCGAATAAAAGGCATCAACAACTGCCTAAGCAGTGTAACGGGTGCCGGCACAGACAACTGTGGCGGCAACATATCGGGGATATCCCGTTAAACCAACGAGTCAACAAGATGATAAAACCTTGTTGACTCGTTACTTTCTTATTCCACTCTTTTGGAGTGTTCTTTCAATAATTTATTTATTCGCAAGTCCACCGCTATTTTGTCCAAAATAGTATGTGCTATGCAGTCTATCTCATGCCCTTCGGAATAGTCGGCAGGCGACACAAAGTTGGCTCTTCCATCGCTTATCAGTTGCAAGGCACGCTTTTTGCGCTTCATATCGCCGGGTTTATAAACCGCCACAGCATGGCCGCCATGTTCCTTTATCATCTTCATGCAAGGCACATCGGTTTCGCCATCGCCAAAATATACCATGCTTGTAAACGGCACGGGACGTTCATCTTCGGGCTTATACTCGTTGATTCGACTGTTGTCGCTCACCTCGTTTATGCCCTTGTTTATCTTAAAAAGGAACTGTGTTTTGGCAGTATAGTCCACCGCCACAGCAGGCCAATAGGCCACTCCGTCTATATTATATAGGAACGAACAGGCAAATATCTTTTCAAACTCATCGGCTATAGCCGTACCCTCTATCATCTCCTTCAATCCCGACGAGATAATATAATGCTTAACATCCAAGCCTTTGGAGCGACCATAATCGTTGATACGAGCAAACCAATCCTTTACGCCCTCAAATAATTCCACATCTTTACCAAAACGCTGAAACGACTCACGCTTAAGCGAAATATCATTATTTTTGGCCATCTTTATCATCAGATACATATAGCAGAGTATATTGCTGGCATCATTTTCTTTGGAAAGACGAGCATTCTCGGCCCAAAACTCATCGGCATTCTTGCCAATGGCCTTTATAAAACCATATTCCTGCATATTGTCCGGCGAAAGAGTGCCATCAAAATCGTATATAAAAGCCACAGTATCATATTTATTATTTGCCATATTTCATCAAGTTTAATTACATGCAAAGATACACATTTATTTGCAATAGACAAAAAATATAAGTGCGGGAAATAAATAATAATTAATGTTAATATACAAGCATTTAAGTACGCAATATATAAAAAATACGTATCTTTGCCGATGCTTAAACAATGTCAAATATGAAAAAAGCAATCGTATTAATCGCATTAGCAATATTTTGCAGTGGATACACAATAGCACAAACTACGGAAGAAGAAGTAGTAGAATTAATCAATTATGTAGAAAAACAGCCTGAATTTCCAGGTGGAACAGATTCGATGTTCGCTTTCATTCAACGAAATATCAGATATCCCGAAGAAGCAAAGAGGTCCGGTATCGAAGGACGTGTTTTCGTTACTTTCGTTGTCGAGAAAGACGGACAAGTGAGCGACGCCAAGATTCTTCGCGATATAGGAGGAGGCTGTGGCGAGGAAGCAATACGTGTGGTAAATATTATGCCTAAGTGGAAACCGGGCAGCCTCAGAATAGGTGGCGAGCCTGCACGTATGCAATTCAATCTGCCGGTAATGTTTAAATTGAAAAAAGAAGACAAGAAATAAAAACTAAATAACATATACAGAAATGAAAAAGTTGATTTTATTAGCAGCCGTAGCATTATTCTGCGGCACAAGTGCAATGGCACAAACCGACGAGGTAGACGAGGCAGTATTTGTTGTAGTGGAAAAATCGCCTGAATTTCCGGGTGGCGATGATTCTTTGTATGCCTTTATTGGCCGCAACATTAAATATCCCGAAGTGGCAAAGAAAAACAAAATAGAAGGACGTGTTTTCGTTACTTTCGTTATCGAGAAAGACGGACAAGTGAGCAACGCCAAATTACTTCGTGATATCGGCGGTGGCTGTGGCGAAGAAGCATTACGCGTTGTAAACAGTATGCCTAAATGGAAACCGGGCACTCAACGTGGCAATCCGGTACGCGTACAATTCAACCTACCAATAATGTTTCAATTACAAAAGCAGACATCTGACTCCAAATAAAAATCAAAAGCCGCTATCCTTGATAAAAAGATAGCGGCTTTTCAGTATCGCTTAGTATTGTAGTTTTCTATCGTTTGCTTTGCGAAAGTTTGGCTTCTACCGACATGGTAGTGTGTGGCACCACACGCAAACGTTCCTTAGGTATCAGTTTTCCGGTAACTTTACATATACCGTATGTTTTATTTTCGATACGCACCAAAGCAGCTTTCAAATCCTTTATAAACTTTAGTTGACGTGCAGCCAACTTGGCATTTTCTTCTTTCGAAAGCACATTGCTACCTTCTTCCATAAGTTTGAAAGTGGGAGCAGTATCGCTAATATCACTTCCTTCGTTTGCCACTGCCGCTGTAAGCAATGCCAAATTTTCCTCTGCCTTTTCTAACTTCTGAAGAATAATTTCCTTAAATTCTTGTAATTCTTCAGACGAATAGTAGTTCTTTTCGCTGTTTACGTTACTCTGATTTGTCATAGTTCTTTCTGTTTAATCATCTGACAATTAATCTCTATACCAATCTTTGCAAGACTTTTGGTCTTACCATTCTAAATGCAAAGATACACATTTATAATCACTTTACAGACCGAATAACGCAAAAATTCGTGTAATGTTGTTAACCGACACAAATATTTTTTAATGTTTATACGACTTTTGGAGACTTTTTATTGTTGATAAGTTTTTTTAATATAATTTGTCTATCATATTTTTTATCCTGAGCAATTCTGCCACACTCCATGCCTGAGCCACTGCGCCACGTGGTGTGTGAGGCTCGTCGCCATCGTATATCTCGGCCACCGTGCCTATACAATTTTCTTTAAGAGAAGATTCCATATCGGCATATATACTCCTTGCAAACGAGATACCCTCAAAACCATACACCTTAAGATAAGCCTCCACAAATGGACCCAACAGCCACGGCCATACGGTACCCTGATGGTAAGCCAAATCCCTTTGGGCCTGCGAGCCTTGGCAGTGCGGATGATAATTGGTATCGGTAGGCGAAAGCGTGCGCAACCCTCTTGAAGTCAAGAGTTCGTCTTTTACTTTATCCACCACTGCTTTACGCATATGCTCATCAATAGGCGAATAAGGCAACGACACGGCAAATATCATATTAGGACGGATAGAAAAGTCGCTGTAGTCGGGCAATACACAATCGGCCAAATAGCCATAATCGTCGTTCCAAAAAGTAGATTGAAAATGCATAGGTATATCTTCGGCAATGTCTATCCACTCTTTTATAAACTTTTCGTCGCCGGCATAGGTAGCCATCTCTATACAAAACGTTATGGCATTATACCATAAAGCATTCACCTCTACTGCATAACCCTTACGTTGTGTTACGGGTTTGCCGTCCACTATGGCATCCATCCATGTCAAGGCTTTTCCTTCTTCGCCCTGCCATAGCAGTCCGTTATCGTCCATACGTATAGAATAAAACGTACCATTGCGATAATTATTCAGTATATCCTTGCATATCGAGCCATATTTATGCCATACCCTCTTGTAATATCTAGTGGAATCGGCATACTGCTGCAATGTCCAGAAAAACCACAACGAAGTATCTACGCTATTGTAACTATTCCGTCCCTCGACAGAAATATTTGGAAACAGACCTTGGTTGAGCGAGTGTTTCATGGTATCTATCACACGGGGTATAATATCTATTTGAGCCAACGATATTCCCGGCAACGATATAAAAGTATCTCTACCCCATGTGCCAAACCAAGGAAATCCGGCTTTGATATAAGTATGCTTATCCTTTTCGGTTATGACAAACTGCTTGGCGGCTTTTTGCAGACACGAAGCGTATGAAGTAACGTCGCGACGATGAGCCAACTCTTTATTGAATCGTGAGCGAATGGAGTAAGGCTCCATCTCGGATAACGAGACCGAAAGATAAAGAATGTCGCCGTTATGCAAAGCATACTCCATAGTACCCGGGGTAAAAAGATCTTCGGTAGCTTCGTAGCCCCTACTCTCTTCGCAAGGATAATAAACATTATGCCAACTATCCGGCAAATAGGTAAACATAGGAGGCTGCGACGACTGAAGAAACACCACATCGGCCGGAAAACCTTTTATAACCTTTATCCCATTACTCGTGTTTCGTACCATTGGCAAGCCTGCTCCGTCGTGGTTAAGGCCATGAACATCGCGAAAAGCAAAGAAAGGATTCAACCGCAATACTATAGGCAATGGTGTTTCTAATACTTGATAACAATAAATCAATTGTACGGCATCTTGCATCAACAACACACTTTTGCGTATCTTCATCTCATCGCAAGCATAGGTATATTGTAATGTTGGCGACACATCGGCCGAAACAATGACAGCCCTATGCTCGGGCAACTCCACAGAATTAGTAAACAACATAGAATTTAATCCATATTGTTCATCTTTATATACTACCACTTCGCTTATACACGACAACAAAACTTGATTATCGGGAGATATCTGCTTTTGCGGAGCTACCAAAGCCCCATGATATTTGCGAGTATTGCATTGATACAAGGTAGTATTATAATAACACCCAAGAGGATTGGTCATCAATACCTCTTTGTTCATCAACTCTGTCTTCTTGCTCAATATATCGGAATTTAAACTTAAATAACTCATAACTACAACTATTTTTTGTTTTGTATATAACAATAGTATAATATTAGAGTTTTAGCCATTCGCAAATATTGGTTTATTTAGAGTGTATAAAAAAAGAAGAGGCCGAAACGACGACCTCTTCTTTATATGGTTTAAAGTTATTATAATAACTATTGTCTTGCAGCAATTAGCAATTCCAACATTTTGATAGCGGCATCGCTGATAACAGTACCGGGACCGAAAACAGCGGCAGCACCTGCTTGGAACAAGTAGTCATAGTCTTGTGGAGGAATAACACCACCCACAACAACCATAATATCTTCGCGACCAAGTTTTTTAAGTTCTTCAATAACTTGAGGAACTAAAGTCTTGTGACCTGCAGCCAACGACGAAACACCCAATACGTGAACGTCATTTTCAACAGCTTGTTTAGCAGCTTCGGCAGGAGTTTGGAACAATGGTCCCATATCCACATCGAATCCAAGGTCAGCGTAACCTGTAGCAACTACTTTAGCACCACGGTCGTGACCATCTTGACCCATCTTAGCCACCATTATACGAGGACGACGACCTTCCATTTTTTCAAATTCAGCGGTCATTGCCTGAGCTTTCTTGAAGCTTTCTGTTTCTTTTGTTACCGAACTATACACACCCGAAATCAAATTAATGTTAGCTTTATAACGTCCAAATACTTTTTCCAAAGCGTAAGAAATTTCGCCCAACGAAGCACGTTTACGAGCAGCGTCGATAGAAAGTTCCAACAAGTTGCCTTTACCTGTTTCAGCACATTCTGTAAGAGCAGCCAAAGCAGCTTGTACTTCTTCGTTGTTACGTTCTGCTCTAAGTTTAGCCAAACGTTTGATTTGAGCTTCGCGAACAGCAGTGTTGTCAACTTCCAAAGTTTCGATAGGATCTTCGTGATCCAAACGATATTTATTGATACCAACGATAACGTCAGTGTCGGAATCGATACGAGCTTGTTTGCGAGCAGCAGCTTCTTCGATTCTCATCTTAGGAATACCACTTTCGATAGCTTTAGCCATACCACCAAGTTTCTCGATTTCTTGGATGTGAGCCCAAGCACGATGAGCTATTTCGTGAGTCAACGATTCTACGTAGTACGAACCTGCCCATGGGTCAACCACACGACAAATGTTGGTTTCTTCTTGCAAATAAATTTGAGTGTTACGAGCAATACGAGCCGAGAAATCGGTTGGCAAAGCGATAGCTTCGTCCAAAGCGTTGGTATGCAACGATTGAGTGTGACCCAAAGCAGCTCCCATAGCTTCAACACAAGTACGAGCTACGTTGTTGAAAGGATCTTGTTCTGTCAACGACCAACCCGAAGTTTGGCTGTGTGTACGCAATGCTAACGATTTAGGATTCTTAGGATTGAATTGGCTTACCAATTTAGCCCACAACATACGAGCAGCACGCATCTTAGCAATTTCCATGAAGTGGTTCATACCAACACCCCAGAAGAAAGACAAACGTGGAGCGAAATCGTCAACCGACATACCGGCGTTAACACCTGCACGCAAGTATTCCAAACCGTCGCACAAAGTATAAGCTAATTCGATATCAGCGGTAGCACCTGCTTCTTGCATGTGATAACCCGAAATAGATATTGAATTAAACTTAGGCATATTTTTCGAAGTATATTCAAAAATATCAGCGATAATCTTCATTGATGGCAATGGAGGATAGATATAGGTATTACGTACCATAAATTCCTTCAAGATGTCATTTTGGATTGTACCGCTT
This sequence comes from Bacteroidales bacterium, assembly GCA_017555745.1. GTDB lineage: Bacteria > Bacteroidota > Bacteroidia > Bacteroidales > P3 > HGM05376. The sequence goes on along the minus strand of JAFZFU010000022.1, from coordinate 12,407 downwards.
AATTGTTCTTGACTTACGCCTTGTTCTTCGGCAGCTATGATGTAGAATGCCAATACAGGAAGTACAGCACCATTCATAGTCATAGATACAGACATTTTGTCCAATGGAATTTGATCGAACAAAATTTTCATATCCAAAATACTATCAACAGCCACACCTGCTTTACCTACGTCGCCTACTACGCGTTCGTGGTCAGAATCGTATCCACGGTGTGTAGCTAAGTCAAAAGCAACCGACAAACCTTTTTGACCGGCAGCGATGTTACGACGATAGAATGCATTAGATTCTTCGGCTGTAGAGAAACCTGCATATTGACGGATAGTCCAAGGTCTCATAACATACATGGTCGAATAAGGTCCGCGTAAAAATGGAGCTATACCAGCAGCATATTTCAAATGCTCCATACCCAACAAATCAACGTCGCCATAAGCAGGCTTAACGTCTATTTGTTCGGGAGTTTTCCAATTCTTTTCTATACCTTCTGCTTTTTCCCATTCTTGGAAAGAAACATGAGGTTTTTCTTGTGATTTAAAATCAACGTTTGAAAAATTAGGTCTCATTATCAATGTTTTATTATTTTATTCGTTAGATACAATAATTTGCAAATGTACGTTTTTTTTTCGGATTATTCATAGTTTTGTACGAAAAAAGAAGCATTAAATATAAATATAATTCAACACTCCTTCTTTCTTATTGAATATCAATACATTTACATTTTATTTACTTTACATCTATTTCTTGCATTTTTTTCATTATATCTTTGCGATCTTCTACAGCAGAATTGTAATATCTATTGCCTCTAAACCATAAACGAAAACGACGTATTCTGTTGTAAAGTTTTTTCAACATTACCTTGCTACGCAAATAAACAATCAACGAAACAGGCAAAAGTATCAAATAGATTAATGTGGTCCACCATATTCCGGTAACGCCCCACAATATAGAGGCAGTGATAATATACCACAAAGGATAGGCCACCAACACTCCCACTGCAAAGTGGAACGAAGAATGCAACATATAATCTTTGATATTGCGAGTTATAAGCGAGCTCAAACTAAACGGCAATATGTTTATAACCCAGCCTGCTACCACTATGGGCAACAACACCAAACTCAACAACAAGCGCAAGCAGAATCCGAATCCACTTAATTTTTGAGCAAATATCCAATCTCTCAAATGCATCTTATCCAATGCCTTCGAATATTGACGTGTTTTTGCCATCAGTGCTTCAAAGTCGGTAGGATTTTGCTTTTCATAGTTATCAAGCATTGCCACCACTTTTTTAGACGCATCTAAATGGTTTGGGAAATAGCGTTGCGACTTGCCTTCGCGTTTCATTATTTCTCTGCCATACATGGTGCATAACAATTCGTACTCATCATAGTACTCTAAGTTAGATATATCCAACATCAAATCCTTTACTATAACTCTTGCTCTGTCGGTAAGAATTTTTTCGGCACGATGAGGTTGTTCTTTATACAAATCGTACAAATCGCTAAACTCAAAAGGTTCACCAATAGTAATTACCAATCTACCTTGTACCGAAAAATAATTATCGTAATGGTTCGACATTGGCAATATGTATATCGGTTCTTTAAAGTCCATCATTTCGGCGGCACGGAATGCTATACGTGCAAACCCCTTCTTAAATGTTCCAAGAGTATGACGATCTTGATGACCTGCTTCGGGAAAGAGAGCCACCACTCCATTTTCTTGTAATATTTTAGCCGATTGGTTAAAGATAGCATCATTTTCGCCCACACCGGCACTACCCACATCGCGAGCACGAAAAGCAGGCATTATCTTAAGAAAGCGCAAAGCCTTGGCGGCTATCTCTTTCTTAAAGATATCGGAACGGGCTATAAATACCGGATGTCTGCCATCTTTGGCAAAAGCAAATAATATACCCAAAGCATCTGTCAAACCATTTTGGTGGTTACAGATAGCCACTATAGGCTTATCTTTAGGTATACGTTCTTGATGTATAACCTTATACTGACGATAATAAACTTTATTATGCATCAGATGGACATATTTATACATTAAATTGTATCGCCAATCCGACTTATTTATGTTTTCAAAACTTATCATTCGAGTTAGTATTACTTAGCAAATTATTGTTTTTTATCCATACCTGCCGGCTTAGATATCGATTCTCTCATAGCTGTATCGGCTTGTATGTTTTGCATTTTATAATAGTCCATTATACCCAAATTTCCATTGCGGAATGCTTCAGCCATAGCTTTTGGCACTTCGGCTTCGGCTTCTATCACCTTGGCACGTGCTTCTTGTGCTTTGGCTTTCATTTCTTGTTCCGATGCCACTGCCATAGCTCTACGTTCTTCGGCTTTGGCTTGTGCTATATTTTTATCAGCATCGGCTTGATCTATTTGCAACTGTGCTCCAATATTTTTTCCGATATCGATATCGGCAATATCGATAGATAAGATTTCGAATGCTGTTCCACTATCCAAACCTTTTTGCAACACTAATTTCGAAATAGAATCAGGATTTTCCAATACTTGTTTGTGACTCATTGCCGAGCCTATCGAAGTAACTATACCTTCGCCTACACGTGCCAATACAGTTTCTTCGCCGGCACCACCCACCAACTGTTTGATATTTGTACGAACGGTAACACGTGCTTTAGCTATAAGTTGTATACCATCTTTGGCCACAGCAGCCACAGGAGGTGTATCTATCACTTTAGGATTTACCGACATTTGAACGGCTTTAAACACGTCGCGACCGGCCAAGTCTATAGCGGTAGCTGTTTTAAAGTCCAAACTCATATTAGCCTTATCGGCCGAAATCAATGCATTAACCACTGCCGACACACGACCACCGGCCAAATAGTGGGCTTCCAATTCGCTTTGATTTAATTTAAGACCGGCTTTGGTGGCCGAAATCATATTGTTTACTACTATTGTGGGGGGTACTTTACGCAAACGCATAAACACCAATTGCAACAACGAGATATGCACTCCCGATACTAATGCTTTAAACCATAATCCGATTGGCACCAAATATAAAAATATTATCAACGCTGCCAAACAAAGTCCTGCAATTAAAATAAAAAATAAGTCCATGTTTTCTCCTTTGTTAATAGTTATATTATTTGTTCTATAATTTTCTTACGGTAATTTTATATCCTTCTATTTTTACTATTTCTATTTCTTCGTTTTCGTTTACAAACTCATTTATGGTATGCACCTCTACCATTTGTCCGTTTATTACAGCTTTTCCCGTTGGTGCCAATCGCGATATTGTTTTTCCCTTTGCTCCTATAGGCAATATATCTTTGTCTACTGTGTTTACCTTGCTGTCTATCTCGGTTTTCAATCCAAAAAAGCGCCAGGTTTTTGAGCGCATAAAAAACACCAACAAAAATATACACACTACAACAGACATTGCCAACACTATGTTTCCGGCCACAGTACCATATACTGCATAACTTTGCCAAACGGCCACTGCCACGCATATACTACCCGCAATACCGGCAATAGCACCCGGCAAAACCACAATTTCGAGGGTAATGAGTAAAAGGCCTATAACCAACAAAACAATAATAGCAGTCCAAGTCATAATATCTAATGTATTATTTCGGTTGTTAATTGTCTATCCAAAAGAGCGGCATGCATAGGTAGCAGTTTATCATATTCGCCGGTCTTTACCACACACTTTCCTTTATAATGCACCAATAACGTACATTGTTCAGCTTGCACCTCGGTGTGTCCACAAATAGTTCGCAATGCCAATATCACATAATCGAATGTATGATAATCATCGTTGTACAATACGAGTTTACAACCTTCGTCTTCCAACGTATCGATGGCCTCCAAACTATCATCTTGATACTTTTCTTGTTCCATTTTTCGGTATATTTGAATGTGCAAAGGTACGATTTTTTTTTGACATAGATAAAAGATATTGCATATTAGTTTCAAAAAAAAATATAAGCGTCCTCTATTATAGGTTATCCGGGTTATGCAATAGCCTATAATACAAAATGATTAGTATTTCTCTCCAATGATTTATAACCAAATCAATGTGCAAAAAAAAGGCCCGAATTTCTTCGAGCCTTTTGGATTTATGTAATTACAAATGAAATTAACGAACGATCAATTTTTCAACTTTCGAGAAGTTGTTGTTGGTCAAACGTACAAAGTAAGTACCTTTAGCCAAACCAGAAACGTTGATAGTTTTAACTTCGTTAGCATTAATAACTTCGCTAGAAATTACACGACCACTCATATCTATCAAAGAGAAGTTAACTTCACCGTTTACACCTTCGATAGCCAATTTAGTTTGAGCGTTAGCAGGATTTGGTTGTAAAGAAACTTTTACGTTATCTTCTACAGCATTCAAACCAACACCTCTAAATATAGCGTGAAGAGTGTGAGGAGCAGTTATGTTAGCAAGAGTGTATTCATAGTAACCACCTTCAGGGTTGTATACAGGGTTTTCACCATAAAGATCAAGAGCAACACCATCTAATTCAATAGATGCAACTTCGAAAACTTCTTCGTTTGAAGCAACAAGATAAGTACGAGAACCACCGTTAGCAACAGAGTCAACGCCTACACAACCTTCAAAAGTAGCACCATTGTAGATGTAACCCATAGCTGTATCGTTAACAGAGATATTGATAGCGTGTTTTTCAATTTGTTGTCTTGGACCAACCAACAAACGAATCATAGGAGCATTTTTACCTGCGCTTGTAGCCAACCAAGTAGCCTTACCGGCTTCAGGAGTATTTACGCGTACGTTCAAACCGTAACCATTACCAAAACGATATTGATAAGGAACTAGGTCTTCATCTTCGTAGTAGTAAACAGCAGTGTCAGCACCGCTTACTAAATCCCAATAACGGTTAGCATCAGAAGCCAAGCAGAAATATCCTTGTTCAGCCAATTCGTAACCTACACGGTAAGCAGTGTTAGCTTTCAATTCAGGTTGTTCAGGGAACATAACACGGATTGTGTTGTATTCACCCGGCATATAATAGTTATCAGTAACAGTTTCTCCCGGTAATTGTACTTCAGCAGGAGTTACAGTGTGAACACCGGCACCTGTTTCGATAGAACGGAAGAAAATGTAGTCACCACCCAAAGAGTCATAAGACAAAGTAGGGATTATTTTTACATAACCACCTTCGATATCGCCTAAGTTTACAAGTTCAGGATCTGTAGCAGCAACGTATTCAACACCACGGATTACCCATCCTTCAGGAACTTCAGAACCGGAGTTCAAAACGATATTTACAGAGTAACCTGCATCGATGTAGTTAGCTTCGTCAGTTAAGTAACCATCAGCTGTCATACCATAAATCCAAGAGCTGTATTGAGTAAGGATACCGTTATCACGACCCCATACGCGAGTACCATCAGCTTCAGGAGCTAATACAGTGTAACGCATTGTATCGAATATGAAATTAGAAGAGTCAGAACGCATACCGGAATAGATATCGTGAACACCTGCAGTAGAAGCGTAAGAGTTAACAGTACCTGAAATACCTAAACCTGTAACAGATTGGTCGCCGGTTGTATTGTTTACGTTGTTGCTTTGATCAACGAAAGAGTATTTGAATTCATATACGTCAGGAGCAACTGTAGGTTCAACAACTGTAGCAGCTATCTCAGCACCTGTGTTAGCGTCTTTTACGTAACCTTGGATGTTAGTTTGAGGAATCAAACCGGTGTTTCTATACAAAGCATACCACACAAGAGTGTTCAAATTCATTCCTTCAGGAACTAAGTGATAAGCACCATTGTAGTATTCTTCTTTAGTTACAGATATACGGCTGTCTTCAGCGCTTTCTACTGTAACGTCGTCTATAAACCAATAGTATCCGTAAGTACCACCGTCATGAGAGTTAGAGTACCAACGAATTCTCAAATCCAAATCAGCTTGGTTAGATAAGCTTGTAGGCAATGCTACTCTTTTCCAACCGAAAGTACCTGAGTTAACGGCTACTTCAATGTTTTTGATATTGAATTCCAATGTATCCCAAGTTTGACCATTGTTTGTAGAGTAGTCTACACAACATACGTCAGCGTTGAATTTTTGATAGTATTGGAATAATTTAAGATCCAATGCAAATTGCGAACCATCAGTAACAGTGTTAACATTGTTGATTTCAATATAAGAGTTGAAAGTACCTGTTGCATATCCGTTGATATAGTCAATCATAGACATAGCCATAAGACCATTAGTAGGAGTAGCAGAAGTAAAGAAACTCAAATTTGGGAACCAGTTTTGGCTGAACATAACCACAGCTTCGTTAGCTGTAGAAGCAGTAGCACAAGCACTAGCTGTAGTATCAGCTACGCGGAACCATTGTGCATAACCTTTAGTTTGAGTGTGACGTGGAGAGTAAGAGTTAGCTCCCATTGTTCCTACAGTGTAAGCTGTAGCATCAGAAAAGTCTACTGTTCTGAATACTTCAGTTTTTGTGAAGATAGAACCTTTAAAAGTTGCTTCGTGTTGATAGCTGTCATCAATTTTTGCAACTTTTTCAACTCTGTTGCTTTCTTTCAAAGCACGAGTTTCTTTTTTTGCCGGCATTTGTGCAAATACTAATGAAGTACACAATGCTAGACCTAAAGCCATTAATGTTTTTTTCATTGTAATTGATTTTTGATTAATAAAAAAATTTCATTTCAGCAATAAATTCATACCTTTTTTGTTCAACTTTTTATTGTTCACAAAAACCACCATCTCCCTAATATAGAAAGCATTATAATCCTTATTTGCAACAAAAGTTCCAAAATCGGCACTATTTATTTTCAACTGCAAATTTACACACATTTCACTATACAAGCAAGTGTTTTTCATTTTTTTATTGATATTTTTTTTGTCCGGTGCCTCATAAAAGCAAAAAAGAAACTAATAATCAATATATTATACTCATAAAAAATATTTCACCGAACCCATATTTTTCTTCCTATATACCTTATATTTATGTGTTTTTTATTATTTTCTTTTATAATACTGACTATCTGATATTTTTCGCATACAAACAAGTCTCCGAAACAGGCATTGCCCGGCCCCTGAAAATACATCACGAGGTTGTGGAAAATTCCTCGCGATGTCGTTGTTGCAGCATCGCGATGTTTTTGCTTCTGCATCGCGTGGAATTTTCGAGTATATCGCCGGCTTTCAAAAGCCCAAAAACACCACAAATATCACACCCGGGTTTCATTTGTTCGACAATAGGGTGTCAACACAACGACAATAGGGTATGAAACGTTTCATACCCTATCATCATTTTAGACAAATTCGTCTAGAATTGAAGCAACATTTCGTCGACCTTATTCACACACATCTCCACATCGTCTTTTGGATTGGATATAGTTGTGATATTGAAGTTTTTCTGCAATAGGTCGAGAACATTTTTCGACAGAAATGCCGGCAAGGTCGGACCTAATTTTATATTCTTCACACCCATGTAGAGCAGAGCCAAAAGCACTATCACCGATTTTTGTTCGTACCAAGCAATATTGTAAGCCACCGGTAAATCGTTTATATCTTCAACATTCATATACTCTTTCATACGTTGAAGAAACAATATTATTGAATAGGTGTCGTTGCACTGTCCGGCATCTATCACCCTTGGCATACCGTCTATCGAACGCAAATTAAGCTTGTTGTATCTATACTTGGCACACCCTGCGGTAAGCACGATGGTATCATGAGGCAATAATTGTGCAAAATCGGAATAATACTCCCTATTCTTCATCCTTCCATCGCAACCGGCCATCACCACAAATTGACGTATGTTTCCATTATCAACGGCGTCCATTATCTTATAAAAAAACATGCTCAACTGTTTGTGGCCAAAGCCTATTACAATATTACCATTCTCTATCTCCTTGGGAGGTGCACAATGTTTGGCATGTTCTATTATCTTCGAAAAATCTTTAGGCATACCATCTTTTCTGTCGGGTATATGCACCGAATTTTTCAGCGAAGCGGCACCCGTAGTGTAAATTCGGTTGCGATACGTAGAGTTTTCCATAGGAGGCACTATACAGTTGGTAGTAAACAATATAGGTCCCTTAAACATAGCAAACTCTTCACTCTGCTTCCACCATGCGTTGCCATAGTTTCCCACAAAATGTTCGTATTGCTTAAAAAAAGGATAAGCGGCTGCCGGCAACATTTCGCCATGGGTGTAAATATCCACCCCCTTGCCTTTGGTTTGCTCCAACAGTTCCTCCATATCCTTCAAATCGTGTCCCGTAACCAATATACCCGGATTTTTGCGCACTCCTATGTTGACCCTTGTCATTTCGGGATTGCCATAGGTGTCGGTGTTAGCCTTGTCGAGAAGTTTCATGGCTTCCACCCCCACACGTCCCGTTTCCAAAAGCAAATCAGTAAGGTCTTGCAACGAAAGGTTTTTCATAGCCAGAGCAGCCATCACCTCGTCTACAAATCTATCCACAGCCTTATTGCGATAGCCCAACACCTCGGCATGATACATATAGGCGGCAATGCCCTTTATGCCATACATAATAGTCTCGCTAAGCGACCGTATATCAATATTTTTCTCGACAAGCACGCCCAATGTCTTGGCTTTCTTTTCGTATTCGAGCACACCGCCGTTCCACATCACTGCATCAATATTGGGCAAAACCACATTCATCGACTTGGCCCTTGCCTTTAATTCATTTTTTATATCCATACCCTTTGCTATTTGATGCTTAATGTCGTTGGCATCAAAATTGGCATTCGTAATTGTTTTAAACAACGACGAATATATAAAACGAGTATCCTCGTCACGCAGTTCTTCGACCGGGAAATTGGCTCTGATAACACATATTCCTTTGGTAACATATAGCAACAAATCCATAAGCGACGACAAGCCGGAATCCTTTCCACACACACCTCGCGATGTACAGCCAATGCCTTTGGAGGTTTCTTGGCATTGAAAACAAAACATTTGATTTTCCATTTCTTTCGTTTTTTATTATCATAATCATGTCTCTCCAAAACAATTATATATCACAAAAAGTTGCAGAATTGAATATTTTTAGGCAAATACGAAAGAAAAATGTATATTTGCAAAACGAAACGACACAATCAAAACAAGTATATACGCACATAATAATAATAAAATCAATAAATAATACACGATGAAAAAAATCTTTATGTACATTGGAACAGCCGGACTATTGTTTGCTTGTAGTCCAAAAGAACAGAAAGAAAATTCGTCAGACAACTTTAAATACCTTGTCGATGAATTTGCCGATTTAAAAGTAATGCGATACCAAATACCTGAATGGGACTCGCTAACCCTACAACAAAAGGAATATATCTACTGCCTTGGCGAAGCCGCAAAATACGGTAGAGATATTCTTTGGGACCAACACTTCAAACACAATTTGACAATCAGAAAAACCATAGAAAGTATTCTAACCACCTATTCGGGCGACAAAAGCGCTGCCGACTACGAAAACTTTGTAGTATATGCCAAACGTGCTTTCTTCAGCAACGGTATCCACCACCACTATGCCGAAGATAAATTCTTCCCCGAATTTTCGGAAGACTACTTTGCCACATTGGTTAAAAACAGCGACGCTTCGCAACTTCCACTAAAAGAAGGCGAATCGGTTGAAGAATTTATCAGCTTCATCACCCCGATTATCTTCGACAAAGAATTGTACAAAACACGTCGCAACAGCGGTCAAGGAATCGACATAGTGGCCACATCGGCAGTAAACTTCTACGAAGGAGTATCGCAAAAAGAAGCCGAAAACTTCTATGCCAAAATGCAAGACCCCAAAGACGAAACACCGATATCGTATGGTTTAAACTCTAAATTGGTGAAAAAAGACGGCAAAGTATACGAAGAAGTATATAGCGCCAACGGATTATATGCCGAAGCCATCAACAAAATAATATATTGGTTGGAAAAAGCCAACGCCGTAGCCGAAAACGACGCACAACGCAACTACACCAATCTATTGATAGAATACTACAAAACCGGCGACCTTAAAACATGGGATGCCTACAACGTAGCATGGGTTCAAGATGTAGAATCGACCGTTGACTATGTAAACGGATTTATCGAAGACTATAGCGACCCACTAGGCCGCAAAGCCACATGGGAAGCCGTGGTTAACTTCCGCGATTTTGAAGCCAGCAAACGCTCCAACACCATAAGCGACAACGCTCAATGGTTTGAAGACAACTCGCCTGTCGACGACCGTTTTAAAAAGAAAGAAGTAAAAGGTGTATCTGCCAAAGGTATCATAGCCACCACCTTGGCCGGCGATTGTTTCCCTGCTCCTCCTATCGGTATCAACCTACCCAACGCCGATTGGATACGCAAAAACCACGGCTCTAAATCGGTTACCATCACAAACCTTATGGAAGCCTACGACAAAGCAGCCGAAGAATCGCCAAAAAGTATGCTTAGCGAATTCGCTTACGACCAAACAGAAATAGATCTTTGCAAGAAATATGGTTCACACACCAGCGTGGTACACACCGACTTGCACGAATGTTTAGGCCACGGTTCGGGACAACTATTACCCGGAACACAACCGGGAGCATTAAAAGAATATAGCTCTGCTTTGGAAGAAGCTCGTGCCGACTTGTTTGGTTTATACTATTGCGCCGATCCTAAAATGGTAGAACTTGGCATCATGCCCGACGCCGAAGCCTACAAAGCCGAATACATCTCGTTTATCCGCAATGGCTTGATGGGTCAATTGGCTCGCGTAGAATTGGGCAAAACAATAACCGAATCGCACATGCAAGACAGAAAACTTATATCGGAATGGTGTTACGAAAACGGCAAAGCCGACAACGTTATAGAAAAGAAAACCAAAGACGGAAAGACATACTTCGTAATTAACGATTTCGAAAAACTTCGCGACCTTTTCGGACAACTATTGAGCGAAATACAACGCATCAAATCGGAAGGCGACTACGAAGCAGGTAAAAATATGGTTGAAAAATACGCAGTACAAGTAGATCCCGAACTTCACAAAGAAGTAAAAGAACGCTACGCTTCGCTTGGTATAAAACCGTACGGAGGATTTATCAACCCCGAAATAGTACCCGTAATAGAAAATGGTAAAACAGTGGATTATAAAGTAGAATATCCCGCCGACTTCTTACAACAACACTTAGATTACGGCAAAAAATATTCCACTCTCAACGCCACTCGCTAATAATAACTAACAACTAGAAATATTAATGGCGGGCCAACGAAGTTGGCTCGCCATTATTTTATAACCAAATCTATATTGGCAACTTCTAAAAATTGTTTTGCAAATGATTTACAGAATTTTCTTGAGAAGATTTCTTAGAACGTGGAATTTTTAGAAGTTGCCTATTGTTTATAACACCCTATTCCGACAAAAAAGTCATCACTTTTTTATTAAACTCTTCAGGATTCCTCAATGCCACAAAATGGTCTCCTTCAATAATGGCTAATTCCGAATTAGTCAAATTGTCAGCAATACGGCAGGAATGCTTTTCTCTTATAATATCGCCGGGGCCTACTATCACCAATGTCTTTGCCTTTATCGTTCTCAAATCCTGCAGCGAAATATTGGGGTCGTTAACCATAAGCCCCAACAACTCCGCTTTCTTCCTTTGTTCGGCACTGATTGGCGACAACAATTTTGCAAACACATATTTAATCTCGATAGGTATCTGTTCGGAATACTTCACCCCTCTTGGGTAAAGGTTTGCGCCATTCAAAATCAACTTATCCACACGTTCGGGATAGTTGATGGCAAATACCATGGCTATATTTCCACCATCCGAAAAACCCAAAAGAGTAGCTTTCTCGATGTTGTTCTCATTCATAAATCCCAACAAATCGTCGGCAAACTGACTTATAGTAAAGGGCTTTACTCCTCGATGCGTATTTCCCTGTCCTCTGGTATCGATGGCATATACATGATAACGCTGTGCAAAAACATCAATCTGATGCTTAAAATACCTATTTTTGCCACCGTTTCCATGCAACATAATAAGGGCATCGCCTTCGCCCTTTTCTACATAACAATGTTTAATATCCATAATTAGTCTGTAACTACCTTAATAAAATCTATAATAAAATGATTTTCAAAGCAAGAAATACCCTTTACCCTTGAATATCGAATTGCAAAATTACTCAAAAAAATACAATCATACAAATATATCGGTCCAATAATATAATTCGTTGGATATTTATATGGAGAGTTGCCTATTTTAGATATTGTTCGCGGGTATATACAAAAAAAGGGAACCCCTTAGGATTCCCTTTATAAAAGATTGGCAGCTACCTACTTTTCCACAAACTAGTGCAGTATCATCGGCGTTAAAGGGCTTAACTTCTCTGTTCGGAATGGGAAGAGGTGAACACCTTTGCTATAGCCACCAAAATATCTTACTTAAAATCG
>JAFZFU010000021.1 GCA_017555745.1 Bacteroidales bacterium | reverse complement strand
TTCCATGCTCCCTTCTTGGGTCCTCAATTTTGTTTATTATTATTGATATATCCATATACTCTCAATTAGTTTTATATCTAACGAGATTCTATTTATTTTATTCTATATTATCTAATTTGAAGTGGTGCGTTTGCCCTGCAATATCTATTGGATAGAGATATAAAGCATATTATATAGGTGTTTAAGTACTTATATCAATAATTAATTACTATCGTGATATTTTTCTAAGCCAAAAATTATCTTTACTAACACCTATTCGTTTATCCCATCTATCTATATCCCAAAACATTGAAAATCCATTATCGCTATATAAAATTCTATCATTTTCTATTCTAAAAGGGCTCCAACCTGATCCTTCAGTTGAATACCATGTTATTATTCCATCTTCAAAATCAACCTGAAGAATAATATATGAATTATAAAAAGTACCTTTCCACTTACCATTAAGCCACCTATACTCCATCCTTCGTTCTTCTTCTATACGTCTTTGTTCTTCTATATATTCTTTTGTTTTTCGCTCTTGAATAGCATAAAATTCTTCATTATTTTTAAGGACTTCTTTTCTCAAACGTGCTTTATCTTCTTGAGCCTTTACAATCAATTTTGCCAATCGTTCCATTCTTTTTTGTTCTTCTCTTTCTTTTGAGGGAACGCATGAAACAGAAGAAAATAGTAAAAACAGAACTATAATATATCTGCTAAATCTAAAACTATACATAAACATATTTATATCTTTCATTTTATTTATAATTAGTCAAGTCAATATTTTATTTAGAGATTATATGAAAACTCAGCTACTCCCAAATCTATATATCTTTCTCTCTCGTTATTTACATTTTTTTTATCATCGTAATACGACATTTGCTCTTTTGTATATAATATTCCATTCTCTAATTTATCAATACAGCCACCTGAAAAATCTATTATTTTATCTGTATAAATATCTATATACTTTATTACAGGGAAAGCAGTAAGAGACGATCCACAATAAATATCGAAAAATACTTTCCCATTATAATAACAACAAGACATTATACCATGTCCTAAACCGCCTGAGAGATCTCCTTCCATTGGTGCTATTTCAAAATCTACCACCTTACTTACTTTTGTATGGATATCATATACATGAATATCACAATCTGAACTATATATAGTTCTTTGGGTAAGATAGGAGGAATAATAGATTTTGGCAACAGCAGAGTCTATAACCTCAGCCAATATTGTGTAATTATTTGATAAAGTATTTTTAAAATTCCGGGCTTCTACTAATATTTCATCGTATTCTTCAGATTGAGATGAGCAAGATGAAATTGATATAACAACAAATCCTAGAATAAAAAATAATAGTATTTCTATTTTTCTTTTCATTATTCTTCCCTAAATCCGTGTCGGGTACAACCTTTAATTTGTATATTAAGTTTTAATTTCTACTTATTATTAGTTTGTGGGTAAGGATTATTTTTACTATACTTATTTTTGCTTATTTGATTTTCACGTGTAGTGTCATTAATCTGATCTCTTTCCTTTTTACATATTCTTTCACGCATGGTTGCATTCATTTCAATCAATTCTGTAGGAGTAGACTCTGAAATTTGTCTTTCTGTTCCATTATCTAAAATAAACGAATCATCATTATTATTTCTAATGAAAAGATTTACTTTCATTTTATTAATGATTTTCTGTTTATCTTCCGAATTATATTCATTCTTAGCTAATAATCCTTTGAGCTCTTCAAATTCTTCGTATGTATTACCTATTAGTTTTGATAAGTAATTTTCTATATTTATGTTTACCATAATATTATCCCTAAATCCGTTCGGGTACAATCTTTAAATTATTGATATAATGTATTATCTCTATAAATTTATCATTTCTCGAATAAAAGCGGAGAATTAAATGCTCCGCTTTTACTTAGAATAAATCGAATAGGCTTAGTTTTAATCTGATACAGGACGCACTAGAAGCCCCTTGGAACGGTCAATCAAATGCCACTTCACACCATTGTTCGCACTCTTGCGACTATTTAAGTCATAGTCACTAAGGCCATAGAAACTAAGATAGTAAGCAGCGGTATTATAATCATAGCTTGGCGTCGAAGTCCAATAGTAACCACTGCCACAGTAGCCACTACGATTACTACCACCACAAATGTACGACTTATTCTCAAACCTGCCTCCTGCAATAAGAAATATAGAATTACCATTGGGACCAATTACATTATATCCCCATACACCTTGAAATCCCTCAACATTGTAATATCGTTCTATACAATTTGGATAAAAGCACTGCCAAGTGCATTTCTCTATTAATTCTTCCATCTCTGCTTTGGTTGGCATTCGCCAAGTACCGCCCCATTTAGCTCGAGCTACATCGAAATTACGATTCCCGCTTATATCGCCTGGATCTTCGTGGTAAAGCTTGGTATTTGTTTTGGAATAACAATTACTAGTAGTAATTTCACCCCAAGAGTAGTACTCGCCACATTCACCTGAGTTGCTTGCACCCACATTGCAGGTTGCCCATTTAGTTCCACTTGGTAAACCAAGATCTACATATTCATGCCCATTAATTTTATCATATTCACGTATATGAATTTTTATTCTTGAAGATGAAGATACAGGACGTACTTGATACCCATGATGGCGAAATCCTTCGTACATTTCGTAGCTGTTGCTACTGAATTTAAGGTAGTAAGAATCGTAATTACTACCCTCGAGAGGAGTAGAACTCCAATAGAAGCCTCCATCACGTTTGGAGTATGATTGACCTTTATACAAACCACAAGCAGGAAGAAAAATGCTGTTGCCATTAGGTCCGGTAATTTTGTAGCCATTAACTTTGTTACCACTCTTATCGGTTAAGGTTGTCCATGTCCAATTGCATTTATTTACAAGTTCTATCATTTCTTCCTTGGTTGGCATTCGCCATCTATCACCCCATTTAGTTTGGGCTACATCATATTTTGAATTCATACGTATGTCATTAATATTTTTGCCCACTGTTAGACTATTCTCAAAAGTATATTTTGTTTTAGTCGAAATTTCGCCCCAAGAGTAGTAGTCTCCATAATCTTCTGGTGTATCTGCTCCAACATTGCAGGTCGCCCAATTTACACTAAGACCTAAATCTACGTATTCATGTCCATTAATTTCATTTTGTGCATGTATATTAAAAACACTTGCACATATAGTTAGAAATATTAAAACTATTTTCTTCATTTTTAATTTTGTTTTACGTTAGCTTTTTATCGAAACTTGTTTATTAATGTATTATCTCTATAAATCGAATGCTTTACGAAGAAAAGCGAAGTTTTAAATACTCCGCTTCTGCTTTTAATAAATCGAACATACTTCATTTTAATCTGATACAGGACGCACTAGATATCCGTATTGGCGTTCACTACTCCCCACAGCACAGTCCCTACTACCGAAATTAAGGTGACCAGCTTGTCTGCGATTGTTAGGACCGTTTACCCCAGGTGTAGAACACCAATAGCGACCTCGCTCTCCAAGACAGTAGCGTGATGTACAATACCAGAATCCTCCAGCTGGAAGAAATATACTGTTACCATTAGGACCAATTATTTTATATCCATTTACGTAATTTATGGAGGTCCACTTCCATGTGCATTTGTTTTTTAATTCTTCCATTTCTGGTTTAGTTGGCATTCGCCAAGTACTGCCCCATTTAGCTCGGGCTACATCGAAATTAGGATTTCCACTTATATCACCTACTTCTTTATGGTAAAGCTTGGTATTTGAAATACTATAACAGCTACTAGTTGAAATTTCACCCCAAGAGTAGAAATAGCCACGTTGATGTGGAGCATTTGCATCTACATTGCAAGTAGCCCATTTTACACTAAGACCTAAATCTACATATTCATGTCCATTAATTTCATTTTGTGCATGTATATTAAAAACACTTGCACATATAGTTAGAAATATTAAAACTATTTTCTTCATTTTTAATTTTGTTTTACAGTAGCTTCTCTATCGAAACTTGTTTATTAATGTATTATCTCTATAAATCGAATGCTTTACAAAGAAAAGCAGAAAATTAATGCTCCGCTTCTACTTTGAATAAATCTAATACGCTTCGTTTTAATCTGAGACAGGACGTATCAGCAACCCTTCTGGACGCATAAAATCATTCACTCCATAACCGGAACTACCGAAACTAAGGTAGTAAGCCCTATAATTATCGTTCTCAAGAGGTGTAGAACTCCAATAGTAGCCCATGTCTGGTCTACAATCGCCCCAATCGTCTGGACTGCAACCGCCAACAGGTAGAAAAATACTGTTACCGTTAGGTCCAGTGACTTTGTAGCCTGGAACTTTGGTCTCAAAGTTTTTGAAGAGACCCTTTTCGATTTGGGTTGTCCATGTCCAATTGCATTTAATTACAAGTTCAGTCATTTCTTCCTTGGTTGGCATTCGCCAACTACCACCCCAATTGGCACGTGCTACATCGTATTTTACATTGCCACTTATATTACTTATGCGTTTACCATAAGTACAGCAGTTCTTTTGTTGGGCAGTCATATCGACCTTACCATGATAGGTACGGCTACTGTTTGTGTAGAAATAAGTATCTTTTATTTCTCCCCAGGCGTAATAGTCACCGCGGATGCTCTCTAGGCTTGCACCTACATTGCGGGTAGCCCATTTAGTTCCGCTGGGCAAACCAAGATCTACATATTCATGTCCATTAATTTTATTCTGAGCATGTATATTAAAAACAATTGCACATGCCACTAAAAATATTAAAACTATTTTCTTCATTTTAAATCTTGTTTTACTTAACACATTATTTTAATCAGATACAGGACGCACCATCATCCCATCCCAACGAAGGTACTGCTCAATATTGACTTTTTCAGGGGAAAAATAAAGCACGTAAGCTTTATCGTTTTCTATGGGAGTAGAACTCCAATATGTACCATGTTTGCCAATATTTCTGCGTGACATAGCATCGCTGTCACCTGCAGCAGGAAGAAATATACTATTACCATTGGGACCAATTACTTTACATCCCTTTACACCATTCATGGATGTCCACTGCCATTTACAACTTCTTATAAGCTGTAATATTTCTCTTCTAGTTGGCATTCGCCAACTTCCGCCCCATTTAGCTCTGGCGACATCGAATCTGCGATTTCCTCCTATGTCATATTCACCAGAAGTGTAGGTGTTGTCGCTCTCGGTAGAAATTTTACCCCAATGGTAGAAATCTCCATATTCGTATGGTTGGCTTGCACCTACATTACAAGTAGCCCATTTTGTTCCCAAACCTAAATCGACATATTCATGTCCTTTAATTTGGTTTTGTGCATTAGTATTGAAAATAAATACACTAATAAATAAGAAAGTTAGTATTTTCTTCATCTTTAATCTTATTTTACGTCCGCACCTTTATCGGATATTAAATTATCAATTATTTATTTATACTATCGGTAAGAATTGTTTGACCAGGTTTTGGCTGGTGTGGATTATCATTAATGATAGGTCTTCCTGTTGGTTCTGTTGAACCTGGTTTTTGATCATAAAACCTTTCATTCATAACGATAGCCAATTGTTCTTTATATACCATAATATACTACCCTAAATCCGTGCCGGGCACAACCTTTTATTGTAATTAAAATTGTCCACGGCTCGATGGAAAAACTAAAAAACGGGTAATAAGAAAGTGAAGCCATCCATCTCGACTATATTCCAAGTGTTGGACTTCGACTTCCATGGTAGAGAATATAAGTTTAGTGAATTGCTTCACTAGGCCGGTATCGTAAGTGTACGAATACAACCAATGAAGCATCGTTTCGCCTTATATTCCATCTACCAATCTTGTGAGTTGTCTAAGTTCACACTTGAGGAATCTAGCAAAAATGCCTTTCAAATACAAAACCTAACTCGTGGTTTTGCGGGTGCAAAATTACAACTTATTTTTTATTCGGCAAAAGGTTTTAACATATATTTTTTCGCTATTCACAGAAACAGCTATTATTCAATAGTTTGAAAGAAAATAATCTTTATCTTTGGCAATTGCGAGGGGTGAGTTTTATAACCATGTGGTTTAGGCATCAAAACTCCCATGGTTTTGGGTCAAAAGTATGGCACTTTGGGGTCGTAAATGCCATAGTTTTGAGTTGCAAACCGCAGAGTTGTTTCGTTAGAATACTGAAGATGGAATAAAAAACAACGGATATATACTTCTTACAGCATATATCCGTCAGCTTTAAAACATCTTGCAAGGGACTATTTTGCGGGTTTACGCACGTAGTGTGGCATCTCCATTGGTATAACCATCGAGAGTTCGATCAAACCCTTAAAATCGCCGTTTTCGTACCAAGGGGTTTGATATATCAGTTTCTTTACACCATTCTTTTCTATTGTGTAGGCATTGGTGCGAGGGTTTGCAAGCATATCTTGCAATTTGGTGCGAGCTGGCTCGGGGTGGCAGTTCATTAAACTTTTACCTATAAGTTCGTATCCACCCGATGCCAAAAAGGTATTGGCACTTTTATCGTTCATATCCAATATATTGCCTTCGGCATCGCACACTGTTATTGCCAATCCGGCTTCTTTAAAAAATCTATCCATAACTAAAGAATATTGTTTTATTACTAAAAAGAAAGGACTGATATCAGTCAGTCCCTTCTCTTAAATGTCTAATCAAAAATATAGTCTATTCTTATTTAGCTGATAGAGCAGCTAATGCAATAGAATACAATTTAGTTTTCATGCTGTCGCCACGCGAAGAAAGTATACAAGGAACTTTAGCACCTACTACCATACAAGCCAATTCGGCACCGGCAAATTTGGTACAAGCTTTGTAGAATACGTTTCCTGATTCGATATTTGGAAACAACAAGCAGTCTGCATCACCGGCAACTTCGCCTTTAAGTTTTTTGATTTCAGCACTTTCTTTGTCGATAGCAACGTCCAAAGCCAAAGGTCCGTCAACTATAGCTCCTTTTATTTGTCCGCGGTTGTTCATCATCGAAATGATAGCAGCTTCCGAACATGCAGGCATACCAACGCTAACTTGTTCTGTAGCAGCTATAAGAGCAACTTTTGGGTTAGCTATTTCCAAACTCTTGGCAGTGCTTATAAGATAGCTAAGAATAGCTTGTTTTTGTTTCATATCAGGAGTAGGAATAATAGCCACATCACTTGCTATCAATAATTTGTGATAAGCAGGCACTTCAAATACAGCCATGTGAGTAAGCATATCGTTTTTCTTACCGGGCATAAGACCTTTATCTTTTGCCAATATGGCACGCATGTATTTATCAGTAGATAGAAGACCTTTCATCAAAAGATTGCCTTTACCTTCGTTGATAAGTTCTACAGCTTTTACACCTGCTTTAGTTTCGTCGGCTTCTTGAACCAATTCGAATTTGTTTACATCGATACTTTCTTCAGCACAAACTTTCTTTATGGTATCAATATCACCAACCAATGTAGCTTCAACAATACCTGCATCAATAGCTTCGCTTACAGCACCTATAGTGTGAGAATCGTTGGCGTATGCAGCCACCAATCTTTTTTTACCTTTAGATTTGGCCAAAGCCAAAACATCATCTAACTTTGTAATCATCTTATTATTAATTATTTAATTTTATTATCGTGTTTATTTGATAGTGCAAAGATACGCTTTTTTCGAGTATATACGAACAAAAATCTCATTTAATTTATTTCTTTTCTTATCGCACACTTGCAATAATCATACTATCAAATAGCTATAATCAATAAATAAGTTTCACAACTTATTGTTCAAATTAATTATTCTTTTCTTATTATTTCGAGTTTTACGGGCTCGGTTATTGGAGGATAAAGATTATACGAGAATTTTACAGCCATATCGCAAGTTTGAATATAAGGATATTCCGTTACCACCTTCAATACAAGACCATTGTCAGCTTCTGAACGCA
>JAFZFU010000020.1 GCA_017555745.1 Bacteroidales bacterium | reverse complement strand
CAGCAGGCCTGTAATGTCGGAAGCCGAAGTAAAGATATATCCCAATCCTGCAGTGTCGTATATATATGTAGAGCTGCCGGATAATATCACCTACCTCAAAGCCGAGCTGTGGAACGCAAACGGCACCCTTCTGCAAACCACTACCGAGCGTGCGCTTAACCTACAAACACTCGCTCCCGGCACCTACTACATAAGAGTGCACACCCCCGAAGGCATAGGTGTTCGAAAAGTGATAAAGATGTAGCACAAAACGGATAAACGAAGTTTAGATATATGTATATCTTATCACATTATCCCATATATGCTATTTGCGTAACATATATGGGATAATTTCGTTTGAGGTATAATATTGTGCAACCGTAGAGACGCGTCGTGCTACGTCTCGTTATTATCAATATTATTTGAATAAAAATAAAAGCTAAAAGGTTTTTACTATATTTACAAGCTCCATTGCCTTATAAAAAGCACATTTTCTGTGGAAGATAGTGCTTTTTATTATCTGTGTAAAGAATTTTTGCAAAACATGTGTGGTGTTTCAGAAAAAAAACGTATATTTGCACATTATAATAAGTAATACAGTTAAGCATAAATAAGCATAAAACAAAATAAAACAGTAAGATATGGAATATTCTTTTTTAAAGATAAACACAATAAATGGTATTTGCACACTTGCAATATCGGCACCAAAATCGTTGAATGCTCTTAATTCGACTATATTGAAAGAAATGGACGACTTTTTGAATCATATACCGGCCGAAGTAAGAGTACTTATCATCACCGGCGACGGCGATAAGAGTTTTGTGGCCGGTGCCGACATCAGCGAGATGCAAAACCTAAACGAACAACAAGGCTATGAGTTTGGAAAACTTGGTGCCGATGTGTTCCGCAAGATAGAAACGTTGCCTATTCCGGTAATAGCCGCAGTGAATGGTTTCGCCCTTGGCGGAGGTTGCGAATTGGCAATGAGTTGCGACATACGTATAGCATCGGTAAAAGCCAAATTCGGTCAACCCGAAGTAGGTTTGGGTATAGTTCCGGGCTTTTCGGGCACATATCGTCTAACTAAGATGGTAGGTATGGGCTATGCCAAAGAAATGATATACACCGGTAAAGTGATAAAAGCCGACGAAGCATTGCGTATAGGATTGGTAAATGCTGTGTATGAGCCGGAACAACTTATGGACGAAGCCAATGCCATGGCTCAAAAAATAGCTGCCAATGCACCTATAGCAGTACGCTATGCCAAGGAATGTATAAACGAAGAATACGACCTTGCCGCAGCTGATGCAATAGCTTTCGAAAACAAGATGTTTGGAAAGTGTTTTGCCACCGCCGACCAAAAAGAAGGTATGACAGCTTTCTTATCGAAACGCGCAGCCGAATTTAAAAACGAATAATAGTAAAAATTAATCAATAAAAATAACAAAAACGAATAATAGTCATGAAAATATGTGTGATAGGAACAGGCACAATGGGTAGTGGCGTAGTGCAAGCATTTGCTCAAGCCAATATGTCTGTTGTAATGAAAAGTAGAAGCCAAGCCAGTTTGGACAAAGCAGTGGCTCGTATAAGCAAATCGTTGGCAAAATTGGTAGAAAAAGGTAAGATAACTCAAGAGTACATGGATGCTACCATGAACAATATCATACCCACCACCGATTATGCTACTTTTGCCGATGCCGATTTGGTAATAGAAGCAGCCGTAGAAGAAATGCACTTGAAAAAAGAAGTATTTGCCGAATTAGATAAAATATGTGGCGAAAACACTATATTTGCTACAAACACTTCTTCGCTATCTATAACCGAGATAGCAGCATGCACTTCGCGTCCCGATCGTTTTATAGGTATGCACTTCTTCAACCCTGCTCCTGTAATGAAACTTATCGAAGTTATCAAAGGTCAAAAAACAAGCGACGAAGTTTGCAACAAAATATTTGAAATAGCTACAGCTATGGGAAAAGTGCCTGTAATGGTAAACGAAGCTCCCGGATTTGTAGTAAACCGTATTCTTATACCTATGGTAAACGAAGGTATAGGTATATTGGCCGATGGTGTTGCAACAGCCGAAGATATCGACAATGCTATGAAACTTGGTGCAAATCACCCAATGGGACCTTTGGCTCTTGGCGACCTTATAGGCTTAGATGTATGTCTTGCTATTATGGAAGTACTTTACAACGAATATGGCGACGACAAATATCGTCCTCATCCTTTGTTGCGTAAAATGGTACGCGCAGGATTGCTTGGAAGAAAAACAGGCGAAGGATTCTACAAATATTAATAGTAAAGGCAACTTCTAAAAATTGCTTTGTAGGTGGTTTTCGGAATTTCACTAGAAAGATTTCGGTGAAAAACGTAAACCACACAAAAGTTTAAAGAAGATTTCTTCTATCTTACTAAAACGTGGAATTTTTAGAAGTTGCTTGAATATATATAGAAATAGCAGAATTGTAGTTACAGTTCTGCTATTTTTTTATCTGAAAAAGAGATGTTATTCTTTTGCTGCAACCATGTTTTTTAGAAGAAGCAGATAAACGCTCTATCGAAGTAGCAGAATCGGTGGATACGTACTTTGCAATAAAAAAATAAAAACCGACTAAAATAATGTTTAGTCGGTTTTTATGTATTGTTGTTATATCATCGTTGTTATTGTTTTAGGAATTTTATCGAACGACAAACGCTTTCGGCTTGCATTACAAAGTCGCGTTTTGGTTTTCGTGGCGAGTATACATATCCTGTAAGCATTATAAATTGTTGGTTGTCCGGCGAAGTAAAGGAGTAGTTAACAAACGGACCACCCATAAAGTCGCCTATCAATCTCCACAACCCACGTGTTTCTATACAATAGCGACCATCCAATGTTATCTTTTCCGATACCGGCTCTATGCGGCGTTCTACTGCCATATAAGTGCCTTCAAGCGGACCGGGAATGTGATTTTTCATGGTAGTGTCCAATTGATTAAGGATGTATTTTTCTTTAAATACAATAGAGTCGCGGTATGGTTGAGTATGTATAAGTATTCCTATGCTATAGTCTTTGGCTTCTTTTCGTATCCATGCAAAGTTGTCGTCGATTACAGATAGTTGAAATTCGTTGGATACTGTTATCCAAAAACCGAATTTTTGTTTCAATGCTTTTGTAATATTGATGTTTTCCAAGCTTTTGAAGGCGTTGTTTACGCGTAAACGTTCGTATTCGTAAAAGTCGTCTCGTATTTGAGGGAAGTGTTTGCGCAATAGGGTTTTAAACTCATCGACATTTGTTACCGAAAATTGGAATATGGTTTGAGGATATGCCCATTTGTCGCGATAGGTATATATTTTGTTATCGTTTTTCGAGTTTACGTCTACTATTATTATATTGCGGTGTTTGTTGTACAAATCGGAGTTGTTGAACAGTCCTACCGAAATATTAAGTACGTCGAATATTGGTTCGGGTTGGTTTAAGTTTACTTGTGGCTGCCCGAAAAGAGAGTCTGTCAACTCTTTTACGCTACCTTTATAAACATTTTCGTTGGCTACAAGAAGCACTTCCAATGTTTTGCCTGCCGAACTCGGTTTTTGTATCTCATCGGTCGAGTTTAGCGAGCACGATGTAATTATAAAAATACTCGCCAAAAGGCTAAGAATAACTTTAATATTTCTCATAATGTTTAGTTGTTGTATTTATAATTGATTGTTATATAATAATTTCAAACAAATTGTTGAATTTAATGTTTGAGGCAAAGATACGAAAAAAAATGTATTATTGCCATTGTTATCTAATATTTATGCCCAAATAAGTAATCCGAGACATATAATAATGCCTGTTATTATCAGGTTTATCAGGCAAAATCCCATTATGTCTTTTGCGTTTAGTTTGGCTATGGCCAATGCCGGTATGGCCCAAAAAGGTTGTATAAGGTTAGTCCAAGCGTCGCCCCATGCTATTGCCATGCCCGTTATGGCAGGGTCTACGCCCAAATTGGCACCGGCCGGAAACATAATAGGAGCCTGCACTGCCCATTGTCCGCCACCCGAAGGGATGAAAATATTTATCAAGCCCGCAGAAAGGAATGTAAGTAGGGGGAAGGTTTGCGCTGTGGATATCTTTATGCAAGTATTGCTTATTATATTACCCAGACATATACCCGATTCGCCAACACCCATTATTATTCCCATTATGCCTGCATAAAAAGGAAATTGCAATAATATTCCCGCAGCGCCGGTTGATGATTTTGTGAATGCTTTTACATATGCAATAGGTGTTTTGTGTAATATAATACCAAGAAACAAAAACAGCATTATCACTGTGTTTAGTTCCAAACTGTTACCCCTGATGAATATGTGTATAAACAAATAACTTAATCCTAATATGGCTATGGTCCAGCTAAGTATTTTGCTGTTTTCCATACGTTCGGCCGGCGATGGGTTGGATGTTTCAGTATTTGGCTCGTCGTTAGTTATCAGCAAGTCGGGATTTATGGTAACAACTTTGTCGCCTTTTGGATGCATAATGGTATTAACTATAGTCAAGGTGGCTATTATGGCTATAACCATTAATATGGTGTTGATGTTAAATATTGTTTCGGACAATGGGATATGCGAGGAGAGAGCCCCATGTGTAACCTCTTTAAGAGTGTTGGCGTTTGAAGCCATGGATAGCGGTATCGAACCGGAAAGACCGGCATGCCATACAATAAAACCGCTATATGCCGACGATATTAAAAGCCTATAATCTACACCACGTAGTTTGAAAGCAATTTCTTTTGCAAAGATAGCGCCCACAATAAGTCCAAAACCCCAATTTATCCAACACGAAACAGCCGACACCACCGACACGATGGCTATAGCTGTAGCAGGTGTTTTTGGTATTGACGCCAATAATGATATAACTTTTTTTACAGCGGGTGCTTCCGCCAATGTAGACCCACAAACAAGTATCAAACCCATTTGCATGGCGAAAGATAATAACGACCACACCCCGTTGCCCCAATGTTCGATGGCTTCGACAGGTGTTTGATGACATACGGCTATGGCTATAACGAATGCTACAATGGTGAGCAATATTGCAAAAATGAATGGTTCGGGGAGGTATTTTTGAACCATTTTTACGCAAGAATTTATTATTTTGCGAAACATAAATGTGTGTATTGTTTGGTGGTTTAAATTAAAAAGAATAAAATAAAAGCCGCATTATAGCGGCTTTTATCTTTGTATATAAGAAGTGAATACTTAATTAGCAAACACCTTGTTCAAGCATAGCTTGAGCAACTTTCATGAAACCGGCTATGTTAGCACCTTTAACGTAGTCGATTTTTCCGTCAGCTTGAGTACCATATTTAACGCAAGCTTCGTGGATGCTTTCCATGATGAAGTGTAATTTATCATCAACTTCTTTAGCGCTCCAGCTGATGTGAGCAGCATTTTGAGTCATTTCCAAACCTGAAGTTGCAACACCACCGGCGTTAACAGCTTTACCAGGAGCGAAAAGAATTCCGTTTGTTTGGAAAGTGTGGATAGCTTCAGGAGTACAACCCATGTTCGAAACTTCGCAGCAGCACCAAGTACCGTTAGCTATAAGTTCTTTAGCGTCAGCTTCGTTCAATTCGTTTTGGAAAGCACATGGCAAAGCGATGTCACATTTTACGCTCCAAGCTTTCTTACCGGCAGTAAATTTAGCAGCTGCAGGGAATTTAGTAGCCATGTCTTCAACTTTATTACGGTTGCTAGCACGCATTTCAAGCATGTAGTCAATCATTTCTTTTGTAATACCACCAGGGATTTCGCAAACTCCGTCAGGACCAGAGATAGCAACAACTTTAGCACCAAGTTCGGTAGCTTTTGTAGCAGCACCCCAAGCAACGTTACCAAATCCAGAAAGAGCAATAGTCAAACCTTTAATGTCTTTTCCGGCTTTGTGTAATAAGTGTTCTGTGAAATAAAGAGCACCAAAACCAGTAGCTTCAGGACGTAGGATAGAACCACCCCAAGTGCTTCCTTTACCAGTTAATACTCCGGTGTTGTATTCGCGAGCAAGTTTTTTGTACATACCGTACATGTAACCAATTTCTCTTCCGCCTACTCCAACGTCACCAGCAGGAACGTCAGTGTCAGGTCCTATATTTTGCCATAATTCCCACATGAAAGCTTGGCAGAAACGCATGATTTCAGCGTCAGATTTTCCAACTGGATCGAAATCAGAACCACCTTTACCACCACCCATAGGAAGTGTAGTTAAAGCGTTTTTGAAAGTTTGTTCGAAACCTAAGAATTTCAACAT
Organism: Bacteroidales bacterium; assembly: GCA_017555745.1. Lineage (GTDB taxonomy): Bacteria > Bacteroidota > Bacteroidia > Bacteroidales > P3 > HGM05376. The sequence continues at coordinate 21,741 of JAFZFU010000020.1, read as the reverse complement.
TGAAAGGTTAACAGCTTTGTGGAAACGAAGACCTCCTTTGTATGGTCCAATAGCTCCGTTGAATTGTACACGGTAACCTAAGTTAGTTTGTACTTCACCGTTATCGTCAACCCAAGCAACGCGGAATGTGAATACGCGATCTGGTTCAACCATACGTTCAACGATCTTTGCTTTTTCGAATTCGGGGTGTTGGTTGTATACTTCTTCGATAGATTCCAATACTTCACGAACTGCTTGTAAAAATTCGTTTTCACCTGGATGTTTAGCTTCCAAGTTTGTCATTATATTCTGTACATTCATGATATTAAGTGTTTTAAATTAAACATTACGTTTTTAATTCTTTGGCAAAAATAGGATATTTTATTGATATAGAAAAATATTTTCACTAAATTATTTTTTATTTCTATAACTCATTGTATATCAGTGTGGATGGTTTTAGACTAAAAAACTCCCCTTTTTCGATGTTTTTGGGGCTTGTAAAACCCGATATTTTCTTCGGTTTTTGTATTATTTTGGTCGGCAAAAATGGTTCTTTGTGACTCAAAAAAACAAAAAAAGTTTGGCGGTATGAGATAAAATATGTACTTTTGCATTTCGAAAAAACAATTTACAATATTATTGTATGGGATATAATCTCATCTAAAAAACGATTGAAAAATAAATATTTGTTTAATATAATACGATAAAAAATATGAACGAAAAATATTCTATAGGCGTTGATGTGGGAGGTACCAATACCGATATAGGATTGGTAAACGAGAATGGTGTTATAGTGGCTCGTACCAATTTTTCTACTGCCGAATATAGCGACATTAATTTGTATATGGACACTATGGCTGACAAAATAAAGGCGTTGTTGGCTCAAAACAATGTATCGGAGATAGAAGGTGTGGGTATCGGTGCTCCTAACGGAAACTATTATACCGGCTGTATCGATAATGCTCCTAACCTTCATTTTGGTGGTAACCTCAAGGTTAAAGAGATGTTGGAAACGCGTTTGGGTGTGCCTGTTGTGCTTAGCAACGATGCCAATGCTGCTGCATACGGCGAGTTTGTATACGGCGGCGGTCGTGGCATGAAAGAGTTTTTGATGGTAACAGTGGGTACCGGCGTAGGAAGTGGCTTTGTAGTGGATGGTAAACTTGTGCATGGCCATACCGGAGCCGCAGGCGAACTCGGACACAGCATACTTATCCCAGAAGGCCGTCAGTGTACCTGTGGTCGTAAAGGTTGTTTGGAAACATATACTTCGGCGCGCGGTATATGTCAAACTTGTGCCGAGTTGCGTGATGCCATGCCCGAATATAACGGTGTGTTGGCATCGGTGCCTGCCGATAAACTTACAAGCCAAATGATAGGCGAGGCTGCTCAAACCGGCGATGTGTTGGCTTTGAAAACTTTCGAGCAAACCGGACGTTGGTTGGGATTGGCATGTGCCAATGCCGTTACTTTTTCGTCGCCCGAAGCTATATTCCTTATGGGTGGACCGCTAAAAGCCGGAGATGTGTTCCTAAAACCTCTTAAACAATCGTTTGAAGAACACTTGCTTAATATATATCAAGGTACGGTGGATATCCGCATGTCGGAGCTTAAAGCCAACGATGTGGCTATATTGGGAGCTGCCGCTTTGCTTAAAAACAAATAGTTATAACATATAATGATATCGATATAATGAAAAAAGTAAATATACTTACATTGTTGCCGGTGTTTTTCGGCTTCTTTGTTATGGGCTTTGTCGATGTGGTGGGTATAGCCACAGGCTATGTCAAAGTAGATTTTCAATTGTCCGAACAAGTGTCGGGATTTTTGCCCTCGATGGTGTTTTTGTGGTTCTTTTTGTTGGCCATACCATCGGCAACGCTTATGAATCGCATAGGACGAAAAAATACGGTATTGCTCAGTATGGCCGTTACTTTGGTGGGTATGATAATACCTTTTTTGAGTTATAATATGATTACATGTTTTTTGGCTTTCGCCCTTTTGGGTATAGGTAACACTATATTGCAAGTGTCGCTTAATCCATTGGTGTCCAATCTTGTTAAAGGCGAAATGCTTACTAGCTCACTCACCATCGGACAGGTTATTAAAGCTGTGTCGTCGTTTTCGGGTCCTTTTATAGTGTCGTTTGCACTCACTCAATTATCAAATTGGCAATATATGTTCCCAATTTTTGCCGCAGTGGTATTGTTGTCGGGTGTGTGGTTGCTGTTTACCAAAGTAGAACGCGAAGAACAAGCCCAATCGTCGTCTATTACAAGCTCGTTTGCATTGCTTAAAGACAAACATATATTGTTGTTGTTTTTGGGTATAGTGGCAGTTGTAGGTATCGATGTGGGCGTAAATATGGAGTCTACAAAACTGCTTTTGGAACGTTTGGGATTGGATCCTAATTTAAAAGAGAGTATAGACAGCGTTTCGTATGCTCCGAGTGTATATTTCTTTTGCCGTACGATAGGCGCTTTTATAGGTGCCGCATTGCTTGCCAAGATGGATGCCATGAAGTATTTTAAGATACATATAATAGCCGCATTGGTTTGCATGGTGCCACTGTTCTTTGTACAAAAAGAAATGCCCATACTTGTGTTTATAGGTTTATTGGGCTATACATGTTCCAGCATATTTTCGGTTATCTTTTCGATGGCAATGCGTCTTCGTCCCGACAAGGCCAACGAGATTTCGGGCCTTATGATAACCGGTATAGTGGGCGGTGCCATAGTGCCACCCGTAATGACTTCGGCCACATCGCTATTTGGCGGTAGCCAAAATGGTGCGTTGTCGGTTTTATGCCTTGTAATAGCATATCTGATATTCTTATCGTTTAGAATAAAAGAAAAAAGATAAACTAACTTTATTGGAATGTTTTGTTTCTTTTGATTGAGTGTAGCGAATTTATGCTCAGTCAAAAGAAATAAGATGTTTCTTTGATAAAATTCCACAAATCGCAATTATTATCACTGCACTTGTTTGGAATTGCCGAAATGGACAAGATTTTCTCTCCCGATGACGGAAGAAAAATATCGTGACGTTGCACAAAAATCGTCGTGAGGAAAATATTTTCTAAAAAACTTTATGTCTCAAATTATTGCGGATCTAAAATCAGCAACAAATGCGTATAAAAGAAACTAAATAATATCTTTTGCCTATCGATACTACAGATGCAAAAAATGATTTAGGGAGAAACGGGTAAGTTAACGGGTGAGTTAACCTATTAATCTGTTGAAATATAGTTTGTTAATCCTAAAATGGCTGTTTTTTTTACCCCCACCCCCTTTATAGGTGTCGACTATAGGATGATTATCTTTTTTAAAAAGAAGTAATTTATTGTATAATAATCTTTTATATTTGTGTAATAATAATTAATTTGTCTATTTCAAAAAGAGTCTTTAATTTTGCATTATGAGATGTGATATCGATAAAAAATGAACAAGATATTATTTTTCTATTGAAGGTTATTGCCACATTAGTTTGTTTGGCGATAGTTGCTTGGCTTTATATGGCTTTGCGGATAGAAAAATACTTATTTTAGAGTTAATCAATTGGAATATAGTCTTTTAATGGGTTAGTTTGCCCGTAGCTTTGTGGTTGCCGATGTCTCTTAGCCAAAGCAGGTAGGGGGTGGGGGTATAAAAAATGGGTGTTTTTGGATTAATTGTTTGTATTATAAAGTTTTAATGGGTTAACTTGCCCGTAATTTTATGGTTACCGATGTCTCTTGGTCAAAGTAGGTAGGGGTGGGGGTATAAAAAATGGGTGTTTTGGGTTTAATTATTTGATATGTAGTATTTTAATAGGTTAACTCGCCCGTTAACTTACCCGTTTCACATAAGCCTTTATCCAATTAGGGCAAAGAAAAAATATAACGATAAAAAATCTGTTTCTTTTTTTTGTAGGAAACTTGTAATAAAACAATGGTAATATTTTTTTTGAAAAATGCTTGCGTATCTCAATTATTTTTCGGTACTTTGTAAGAAAGTTGCGGATAATATGACTTTTGTTATATACTTGAATATCACTATGGATATACCGAAACGAGGTCGTTGTTTGCAACCATTTTTTGTAGCATAAAGAGTAAAATAATAATTTGTTAAAACAGCTTGCTTGTATGAACAATAGAAAAGTAAAGGTGGGTATAGCCCAACTAAAATGCGAAAAAGATAAACAGGCTAATATAAACAGAGCCGTAGAAAAGATTAGAGAATTGGCACAAGGAGGTGCACAAATAATATGTCTTCAAGAACTATTTGCATCGTTGTATTTTTGCGATGTAGAGGATTACGATAATTTTGCTTTGGCCGAAAGTATACCCGGCCCCACCACCGAATTGTTTTCGGCATTAGCCCGCGAACTTAATGTGGTGATAGTGGCATCGTTGTTCGAAAAACGTGCCGAAGGTTTATATCACAACACAGCGGCCGTTATTGATGCTGATGGCAGTTATTTGGGCAAATATCGCAAAATGCATATTCCCGACGATCCGGGCTATTACGAAAAGTTTTATTTTACACCCGGCGATATGGGCTATAAGATATTTCGCACCAAATATGCCACCATCGGAGTCCTTATATGTTGGGATCAATGGTATCCCGAAGCAGCCCGCATTACTGCCATGAAGGGTGCCGATATATTGTTTTATCCCACAGCCATTGGTTGGGCCACATGTCAGGACCGCGATACCAATGTGGAGCAATATAATGCATGGCAAACTATACAACGAGCCCATTCGGTGGCCAACGGATTGCCGGTGGTGTCGGTAAATCGTACCGGTATGGAAGGCGATATGCAGTTTTGGGGTGGATCGTTTATAACCAATGCTTTCGGTGCTTTAAAATACCAAGCGCCACACCTCGAAGAGGCTTTGCATATCGAAGAACTTGATTTGGCCGAAAACGACTCGTATCGCAGACATTGGCCTTATTTCCGCGACAGACGCATAGACAGCTATCAGCCGATATTGAAGCGTTTTTGCGACAATGATGACAAATAGAATGATGACAAAGTGTCATGCCTGGTGGTTTTTGAAGTGCCTCTAAAATATTTTATGAAAATATGGCAGTGTAAACCATGTTGGCACGAAATTTGTTGTAATGTATAGTGTGTGGCCGACGATATTAATACAAAAGTCGACATATGCAAAAACGAATAGATAATAATTAAATAATAATAAACTAAAAACACGATAAAATGTCAACATTAAACATTAAACCATTGGCAGACAGAGTAGTTGTAGAGCCTGCCGAAGCTGAAACAAAAACTGTAAGCGGTATTATTATTCCAGATACAGCAAAAGAAAAACCACAACGTGGAAAAGTAGTTGCAGTAGGTAATGGAACAAAAGACCAAGCTATGACCGTAAAAGTTGGTGATGAAGTATTGTATGGTAAATACAGTGGTACTGAAATATCTATAGATGGTACAAATTATTTGATAATGCGTGAAAGCGATATTTACGCTATAGTTTAATTGAAGAATATAAATAGTATACGAACAGATATTAATTTAAATAGAGAAATAAAATGGCAAAAGATATAGTTTTTAATAATGATGCACGCGAACAACTTCGCAAAGGTGTTGATGCATTGGCAAATGCAGTTAAAGTAACTTTAGGACCAAAAGGTCGTAATGTGGTTATTGACAAAAAATTTGGTGCACCTCATATTACAAAAGACGGTGTGAGTGTAGCTAAAGAAATAGAGCTTGAAAATGGTATTGAAAACATGGGAGCTCAAATGGTTAAAGAAGTAGCTAGCAAAACTGCTGACCAAGCTGGTGATGGTACTACTACTGCTACAGTTTTAGCTCAAGCTATTGTAAACACTGGTCTTAAGAACGTTACTGCAGGTGCTAACCCAATGGATTTGAAACGCGGTATCGACAAAGCTGTTGAAGCAATCGTTGCTGATTTGAAAAAACAAAGCAGAGAAGTTGGTGGCGACATCAATAAAATAAAACAAGTAGCTACAATTTCTGCTAACAATGATAGCAAAATTGGTGAAATGATAGCTGAAGCTATGGAAAAAGTAAGCAAAGATGGCGTTATCACTATCGAAGAAGCTAAGGGTATCGAAACAAGTGTAAAAGTTGTTGAAGGTATGCAATTTGATCGCGGATACATTTCTCCATACTTTGTAACTGATACTGAAAAGATGGAAGCTGTATACGAAAATCCATTTATTCTTATCTACGATAAGAAAATCAGCACAATGAAAGATTTTCTTCCAGTATTGGAAAAAGTGGTTCAAACAGGCCGTCCATTATTAATCATTGCTGAAGATGTAGAAAGCGAAGCTTTGGCTACATTGGTAGTAAACCGTTTGCGTGGTTCTTTGAAGATTATAGCTGTTAAAGCTCCTGGATTTGGCGACAGACGCAAAGAAATGCTTGAAGATATAGCTATTCTTACAGGTGGTATCGTTATTAGCGAAGAAAAAGGCTATAAATTGGAAGACACAGATTTGTCTATGTTAGGACAAGCTGAAAAAATAAACATTGATAAAGATAATACTACTATTGTAAGTGGACGTGGTGCAAAAGAAAACATCCAAGCAAGAGTAGGTCAAATAAAAGCTCAAATAGAAAAAACTACCAGCGATTATGATCGCGAAAAACTTCAAGAACGCTTAGCAAAATTGGCAGGTGGTGTAGCTGTTATTTATGTAGGAGCTGCTAGTGAAGTAGAAATGAAAGAAAAGAAAGACCGCTTTGATGATGCATTGCATGCAACACGTGCTGCCGTAGAAGAAGGTATCATACCCGGTGGCGGTACAGCTTATATTCGTGCTATTGAAAGTCTTTCTGCTATCAAGCCAGAAAATGAAGATGAAAAGTTAGGTGTTGAAATCATCCGTCGTGCTGTTGAAGAACCATTGCGTCAAATAGTTGCTAACGCAGGTTTGGAAGGTAGCGTTATCGTAAACAAAGTAAAAGAAGGCGAAGGTGATTTTGGCTACAATGCACGCAAAGAAGTATTTGAAAACTTATACGAAAATGGAGTTATCGACCCTGTTAAAGTAACACGTGTGGCATTGGAAAATGCAGCATCTATAGCTGGTATGTTGTTGACTACAGAATGCGTATTGTGCGACATTAAAGAAGAAACTCCAGCTGCTCCAATGGGCGGTGGTATGCCCGGCGGAATGGGAGGAATGTATTAATAAAAAACGATTTCTTTCGAAATAAATACTATGGAGAGGATGTCTTTTTTATAATAAGGATATCCTCTCCTTGTTTAATTCAAAAACACATTATCGGACAAACTTTTAAACGAAAAATGTTATATTGCTCGAACGACTGTCAGCCTATAATACATTGAAATATAATAGGTGAATATTAAAAAAACGATAATATTTGTTTTAAACAAAAAAATAGTGTAATTTTGCATACGATTTTGGTAGGAGTAAGCTACAAAAAATAACGAAAAGGATATGAACAAAAACAACTACTGTATTATAATGGCCGGAGGATTGGGTGGACGATTTTGGCCTATGAGTACTCCTTCTTGTCCGAAACAATTTTTGGATATTTTGGGGGTAGGCGAAACTATGCTTCAAACCACGGTGAAACGTTTTGAGCAGCTATGCCCTCGCGAGAATATATTTGTTGTTACAGGTTTGCCTTATCGTGATTTGGTAAAGCAACAGATACCCTATATCGCCGACTATCAGATAATATGCGAGCCTTCGCGCCGCAATACAGCCCCATGTATAGCTTACGCCGGTGTAACGATAAAAGGGATCAATCCCGATGCGAACATAATTGTAAGTCCATCGGATCATGCGATATTTAATTTGGATAAATTTACCGACATTATAAAGGAAGGCCTCTCTGTATCCGAACAACATGATTGGATAATAACACTTGGTATAGCGCCTACAGCTCCTAATACTAAATATGGGTATATTCAGTTCGACGAAGCTGCCTCGCTGCCAAACCATGATAAGTTGCATCAAGTGGTTACATTTACCGAAAAACCACCTTATGACATGGCACAGCAGTTTATACGTAGCGGCGATTTTTTGTGGAACTCCGGTATATTTATCTGGAACATAAAAACTATGGAGAGGGCTTTTAATACCTATTTGCCTGAAATATATGAAGCATTTAGGAATGTAAATATGCAGACTCCATACTCAACTATTGAAAATATTTACTCGCTTTTGCAGTCGATATCCATCGATTATGGTGTTATCGAAAAGGCTTCGAATGTGCATGTGATAATATCTGATTTTGGTTGGTCGGACGTGGAAACATGGGCTTCGTTGTACGATACTCATCACAAAAACGATGATGGCAATGCAATATCGGGTAGCAATGTGATTACATACGATGTAAAAAACTCTGTGATACATGTGCCACATAATAAAAAGGTGGTTTTGCAAGGTTTGGATAACTTTATAGTGGCCGAATCGGACGATGTATTGATGATATGTAATCGCAATGCCGAACATAGGATATTTAAGTTTGCAAGTGATATGGAAATGAAATCAAAAAATAATAATATAAAGTAATATACTATGAGCAAAAGATTTGAAATAGCTTATTTATTGAAATCAAATATTGACAATCTTATTGATACAACAATAAATATAAAAGGCTGGGTACGTACAAAGAGAGGAAACAAAAATGTAGCATTTATCGCCATCAACGATGGTAGTATAGTGCACAATATACAAGTAGTGGTTGATTTGGTCAACTTTGATGAAGAGTTGCTTAAAAAGATTACCACAGGAGCATGTATTTCTGTTGATGGTAAGTTGGTAAAATCGATGGGACAAGGACAAAGTGTAGAAATACAAGCCGAACAAATAGAATTATATGGCGAAGCATCGCCCGAAGACTATCCATTGCAAAAGAAAGGACACTCGTTGGAATTTTTGAGAGAGATAGCTTATTTGCGTCCTCGTACCAATACATTCGGAGCAATATTCCGTCTACGTCATGCCATGGCTTTTGCAATACATAAATATTTCAATGATCATGGTTTCTTCTATCTTCACACTCCGCTTATCACTGCATCAGATTGTGAGGGTGCCGGCGAAATGTTTCAAGTAACCACTATGGATTTAAATAATCTTCCAAAAACCGAAGATGGCAACATCGATTATCAAAAAGACTTTTTTGGCAAACAAACAAGTCTTACAGTATCGGGACAATTGGAAGGTGAATTGGGCGCCTTGTCGCTTGGTAAGATATACACATTCGGACCTACATTCCGTGCCGAAAATTCGAACACTCCACGTCACTTGGCTGAGTTTTGGATGATAGAACCGGAGGTGGCTTTCAATGATTTGGAAGATAATATGAATCTTGCCGAAGATTTTCTTAAATATCTTATCCGTTATGCTTTGGATAACTGTATGGACGATCTTCAGTTCTTAAACAATATGTGGGATAAAGAACTATTGGAACGCTTAAATTTCGTGTTGAATAACTCGTTTGTGCGTTTAAAGTATACCGAAGCTATAGATATATTGTTGCAAGCTAAGAAAAAGTTTGAATTTCCTGTAGCTTGGGGTGTCGACTTACAATCGGAACATGAACGCTATTTGGTTGAAGAACACTTTAAATGTCCTGTAATATTGATAGATTATCCAAAAGACATTAAAGCATTCTACATGAAACAAAACGATGACGGCAAAACCGTTAGAGCTATGGATGTATTGTTCCCAAAAATAGGCGAGATAATAGGTGGTTCGCAACGTGAAGAGAATTATGATAAGTTGTTAACACGTATCGAAGAATTGGGAATACCACAAAAAGATATGTGGTGGTATTTGGATACACGCCGTTGGGGTTCTGCACCTCATAGTGGTTTTGGATTGGGATTTGAACGTTTGCTGTTATTTATTACAGGTATGGCTAATATTAGAGATGTTATCCCATTCCCACGCACTCCGGGTAATGCCGAATTTTAATAATATGCATATAAGGGGATTTGCTGTTTGCCAATACAGACAGTAAATCTCTGTTTTAAAATAGTTTAAAGTATAAATCTTATACAACTTAATATTGATGGAAAGTTACGTAGTATCCGCACGAAAGTATCGTCCGGCGACGTTTGATTCGGTTGTGGGACAATCGCATATAACCAACACACTCAAAAATGCCATTAAAAGCGGGCAGCTGGCACAAGCATTTTTGTTTTGTGGTCCTCGAGGTGTGGGCAAAACCACATGTGCACGTATTTTGGCAAAAGCCATAAATTGTCAAAATCTGTCCGACACAATAGAGGCATGCAACGAATGCGAATCGTGTAAGTCGTTCAATGATTCTACATCGATGAATATTTTTGAGTTAGATGCTGCGTCAAATAATTCGGTAGACGATATTCGCCGACTAGTGGAACAGGTGCGTATACCGCCTCAATCGGGTAAGTACAAGGTATATATTGTGGACGAAGTACACATGCTCAGTTCTCAGGCATTCAATGCATTTTTGAAAACATTGGAAGAACCTCCGTCGTATGCTAAATTTATTTTGGCTACTACCGAAAAACATAAAATTATTCCCACAATATTGTCGCGTTGTCAGATATTTGACTTTAAGCGTATAAAGATAGAGGATATATCGCACCATTTGGAATATGTAGCTAAAACCGAAAATGTTCCTTACGAGCCAGAAGCGTTGCATGTGATAGCTCAAAAAGCCGATGGCGGTTTACGCGATGCTTTGTCAATGTTTGACCAACTGATAAATTTTACGGGTGGCAATCTTACATATGCCAATTGCATCGACAATCTTAATGTATTGGATTATGAATATTATTTTAAACTGGTAGATTATTTCAGAGCCGGTGATATAGGAGGCGCATTGTTGTTATATCAACAAGTGTTAGATAAGGGTTTTGATGGACAACATTTTATAACAGGGATGTCGGAGCATATACGAAACCTATTGGTATGTTTGGATCCTATTACACAAACATTGTTAGATGTAAGTGACACTATACGTTATAAGTATGTAGAACAAGCCGTTAATTGTAAATTGCAGTTACTCGTTAAGCTGTTAGATATTTCGAGTGATTTTGAATATCGTTATCGTGATGCAAACAACAAACGTTTGTTTATTGAAGTGGCTCTTACAAAGTTGGCATCCTTGTCGAGAGCAGACTTGCAAGTTCAACAAACCGTTGTTCAGCAACCGGCAATTGCGCGTCCTCAGCCACAAACTGTTTTACAACAACCGGTAGTACAAAATCCTCCACAACGACCAATGCAACCCGCAGTTGCTCCGACACAAGTTGTTTCACAATCAGAGACAAACACTACAACTATACAATCGCAACCTGTGGCCTCGGCTGAGAATAAACCTAAGCCAAATGTAGCAGTAAAGATGCCATTGAAAACTTCTACGATATCGATAAATTTACCTTCGCCAAATGTTTCAGACATGGAGAAGGAAAAAAAAAATGACAGAGTAGAGTTAACACAAGATCTCATAGAGGATTTATGGAAGAGTTACATAGATAAAGCGGATAACGAGGCTTTGACATTGGCTATGGATAGAGCTAAATTGTCATTATCTAACGAAAATTTGTTCATGGTAGAGTTGGATAACTTATATTCCGAATCTATTATCAAGAAGTCGAAATTAGAAATATTATCGTATATGAGAGAAAGAATCGGAGTACGATTGTTAGATTTTGAAATGACGGTGATAAAACAAGAAAACGATGAAAATAAATTTTCTACACCAAGTGAAAAATTGGAGCATCTGATTAAAAAGAATCCTCAGATTGGAGTTTATAGAAATATATTTTCGGACATATATAACAACTAAATAGCGTTAACCAATGGGAGAAACATTTATATTTTTAGGCATTTTGATATTTTCGGCACACGTATTTTCTGCAATATTTAGTCGCAAAAAGATACCGGATGTTTTGTTCTTGATGCTTATAGGTATAGTTATCGGACCATTGTTTAGCTGGGTTACACCTGCCGATTTTGGTGTTGTAGGCTCTGTATTCGCATCGCTTACGCTTGTATTCATATTATTTGAGAGTGGCACTGATACAAGTATCCAAAATTTACGCGATTCGTGGAAAAATCTTGTTCAAGTAGCCATCCCAAGTTTCTTTTTGAGTGTTCTTTTGGTTGGTGTGTTGGGTTATACACTATTTGGTCTCGAACTTAAGGCAGCATTGCTATTGGGCTCAATATTGGGAGGAACGAGTAGTGCTGTAGTTATACCATTGGTAAAACAATTGCCGGTTAGCGAAGAAAATAGGACAATGCTTGTGTTAGAGTCGGCTATTACCGATGTCTTTTGTATTGTTTCGGCATTAGCTTTTATAGAATCGTATAAATATGCAAGTGTCGATGTGGGAGGAATTATAGGCAAAGTGGTGGCATCTTTTACCTTGGCATTGATGATTGGAATAGCAGGTGGTGTGGTATGGAGTAGTATATTGGAAAAAATACGAAAGATTCAAAATTCGATGTTCTTGACACCCGCATTTGTTTTCGTTTTATACGGATTGTCGGAGGCTATGGGATATAGTGGTGCTATAGCAGCTTTGGCTTTTGGTATAGTAATGGGTAATACCGAATATTTCGAATTCTCGTTTTTGAAGAAGTTTAAGCACAATACTATGATGCGGTTAGAAAGTCACGAAAAAAGTTTCTTTAGCGAGATTGTGTTTATACTTAAAACATTCTTCTTTGTTTACATAGGATTGTCGATACCATTCAGTGATATGCAGGCTTTATTGTATGGTTTGCTTATAACAGTCGTTCTTTTTGTTATGCGTATGCTTTTGACAAAATTTTCGGTATCGAACAAATCATCTAATTTCGATAAAACGATAATATCAATGATGATACCTAAGGGACTTGCAGCTGCTGTTCTTGCCACATTGCCGGAGCAAGCAGGTATACCCGGTGGAGAAACAATTAAATATATTACTTATAGTGTAGTCTTTCTTTCGATACTTATAACATCGATTCTTATTTTGTTAAACAATAAGATTGGTGTAAAACGATTGTACAATTCGTTGTGGGGAAAAAGAAATCAAGAAGAAAATGTTCTTGATATAGAAGAACAACGTTTAGATACAGATATTTTTGATATAGCCAAAGAAAGGCAGAATACAAATAAAGAAAATACTACAGAAACAGAATGAGATTGCATTTTTATAAATATCAAGGAGCCGGCAACGACTTCGTATTGATTGATAATAGAGTGGGGGAGGTTGAATATACCGAAAAAATAGTTGAATATTTATGTGACAGACGTTTCGGTGTCGGTGCTGATGGATTGATGTTGTTGCAGAAATCATCGATAGCAGACTTTGAAATGGTTTATTTTAATTCGGATGGTAAGCAGGCTTCGATGTGTGGAAATGGAGGAAGATGTATTGTTGCTTTTGCCAAATATTTGGGAGTAATCGATACTGAAACAACATTTGATGCATATGATGGAATGCATGATGCGGTAGTGTTGGAAAGCGATGGACAAAACAATATAGTAAAATTAAAAATGAACGTTTCGGCAAGTATAAGAGAATGTTTGAATGGGTGGTATATTGATACAGGAAGTCCTCATTATATTGAATTTGTCGATGATATATATGCTGTCGATGTAAAGCAAGAGGGTTGTAAATTGCGCAACGATGTTGCATTTGCTCCGTATGGTACTAATGTGGATTTTGTAAAAATGAAGGGGAATAACGATATAGAGGTTGCAACCTATGAACGAGGTGTGGAAGATGAAACTTTGAGTTGCGGTACAGGTGTAACTGCAGCAGCTTTAATATCTGCGCATTTAAAATCATCAGAGATATTGGTAAATAAAATAAATGTAAAGACGAAAGGTGGAAATTTTTCTGTATTTTTTGATAAGAACAATGATGGAGAATACGAAAATATTTATCTGCAAGGACCTGCAACACTCGTATATGAAGGTGATATTGAAATATGAAATTTGTAGATAATGTGTATACTTTCAACATTTGAGAATACTTCTGTATGAAATTTTGATTTGTGTATTTTTGAAAAGATGTGTATCTTTGCAACTCGGTTTAAGGTAAAGAAATTATTAATTTGTAAATATAAATATTTTAAAATGAGAAAATTAATTCTATTATTCTTAGGGCTTGTTATTGCAGCAACAACCTATGCAATTCCTGCAGATAGCACTCCCAGAACATTAAAATTGAAAGATGGTCGTATGTTGACTATCAGTTTGCAAGGCGATGAATATTTATCGTGGGCAAAAACTATAGATGGATATACTTTGTTACAAACCGACAATGGTGAATGGATGTATGCTCAAGTAGATACCGAAGGTAATTTGGTAGCATCTAATTGTGCAGCAGCAGATCCAAGCTATCGTACATCTGATGATAAATTGAAATTGGCAAAGATATCAAAAGATTTGGGATTTTCGAAAAGTCAGTTAAATAAAGCTAATCAACAAAAATCGGCTAATGTATCAACAAAGGCTTCGTTTCCGTTGTCGGGCTCTCCAAAATTATTAGTTATACTGGTGGATTTTAATGATCGTCCGTTTACTACCAGCCATAGTTATTGGGATACAATTGCAAGTGTAACAGGTGCAACTGCCGGTGGCGCTACCGGCTCGATGCGTGATTATTATTATTACAATTCGATGGGTGCCATGGATTTGGATGTAACTGTATTGGGACCATGTCGTATGCCTCAAAATTTATCTTTTTATGGTGCTAATCAATCGGGAAGTGATGGGAATGTACGTCGTTTGGTACAACATGCAATTGCTTACGTAGATACTGCATATAATGTGGATTTTACTCAATACGATAATGATAATAACGATACTTTGGATAACGTACATATAATATTTGCCGGTATTCCTGAATCTACTTCCGGCGAATCAAATTCGATATGGCCACACAAATCGATATTGTATAATTTCAGAGTAGAAGCTGATGGAGTAAGAGTGCATACATATTCTTGTTCGGGCGAGAAAAAAAGTGCCGGTATGGCAGATGGTATAGGTGCTATGTGTCACGAATTTGGTCACGTGTTGGGATTGCCCGATATGTATGATACTGACGGAAATACCGGAGATGGCGAAGGCGTAGGTCTAGGTGATTTTAGTTTGATGCATGGTGGTTGTTATAACAATGATAGCCGTACTCCTCCATCGTTGGCAGCAGTAGAAAGAGAAATATTGGGTTGGCATACTCATACTACATTGACTGATCCGGTAGTGGTAAAAATGGGTAATTTGGGAGATAGCAACGTGTCTTACAAAATAACTACTTATAATCAAGGTGAATATTATATATTAGAAAATCGTCAAAAGTCTGGATGGGATGCTTATAATCCTGCCGGAGGTATGCTTATATATCATGTGGATAAAAATGTGAGCGGTTGGGATCTTGGTGGATATAATTCAAATATGCTTAATTGCAATCCTTACCATCAAGGTTGCTACATAGTATCTGCCAACGGCGATTCGTCAAACTATAATCTATTAACAGCTTATCCTACTCAAGCAAATAACAAATTTTCAGCTCGTACCAGTCCTGCTTCGTGGACATGGTATAATAGTGAGGTAAATTATGTGAATCGTTCGATGATAAACAAACCGGTATCTCACATAACTGTTGTAGATTCTACTTTTATACAATTCAACTATATGTTGTTGGATACTTTCCCATTGATAAATATTTTGTCTTCGACTGATTTAACATCTACTTCGGTGGTAATATCTGCCAGTATAGTGGATACACAACGTGTTAATGTAACATCAAGAGGTATTTGTTGGAGCACATCACCCGAGCCTACTTTGGAAAATGGTTATTACATTGCAGATTCTTTGATTGGCGAAGGTGCTTATTCTTTGCGTATCGAAGGATTGCAAAGAGGTACTCGCTACTATGCCAGAGCATATGCTATAAATTCATATTGTACTACTTATTCTTCTGCCACTATCGAATTTACAACTCTTACAGGTGCACCTCGTGTAACTACTAGAACTGTAAATGATATAGAAGCATATTCGGCAATGCTTAGAGGTCGTATTGATGATACAGTAGATGCTCCTGTTACCCGTTTCGGCTTTATGGTTTCTACAAATCAAGCATTTGATACCGTAAATGAACCATTGATGATATATGAAGTGGATAGTTTGAGTAATAGTAATTTCTCGTTCTTGTTAGATTCGTTGAGCGAGTATACTCGTTATTATGTACGTGCTTTCGCCGAAAATTCATATGGAGTGGGATTGGGTAATATTGTGAACTTTACCACTACTTTCGAAAGAATCGAGAATAATATTATATCGGAAAATCAAGTTTATTGTGGATTAGAAAATCGTCAACCATTGGCAGTAGATGATTTGACTGGTAGCGAACCTACAGGAAGAACTGCTCCTTATACTTATTTGTGGCAATATAAAACTTTGTCGACAGGTTGGGCTGATGCTCCTGACGTAAACAATACCGTTAACTACATACCCGGAACATTGTCGGATAGTACTTATTATCGCAGAATAGTATCTTCGACAGGTATATACGATACAAGTAATACTATTTTGGTTGCTATAAGCTATTCGCGTGGCGGTAATGTTACTTACAACTCTGACACTGTAAAAGTAAATGAAAGAATCGGTCGTTTAAGAGTTCAAAACAATAAGGGCGATATCGTTCAATGGGAACGTAAACATGAAGATGGTGAATGGGTTATTATAGCCGGTGCTTCGAATACTATATACGATACATTGAAGGTGGCCGGAAACTATTACTATAGAGTAAAAGTTCAGTTTGGCGATTGTCTTCCTACTTATTCTGCTGAAAAACGTATATATGCCAAGGATAATGTTGGTATAAACACAGCCGATAAAGTTGTCAATGTGGCTTTCACACCTAATCCTTCTACAGGGGTGTTTGAAATAGTTGCATCAACCGACGAAACTTTTGAAGTAAAAGTTTTGACTATGGATGGCAAGGTTTGCTATAGTGAAGACAATGTAAGAATATCAGGAAAACGTATGGATTTGAGCAATATGCCAAATGGTGCATACATAGTAGTGATATCGAACGAAACAACACAAATGTCGAATAAGATAATAATAAATAAATAAAAACAGATATAAAATGAATAAGATAATCAATACCGATAAGGCTCCTAAAGCTATAGGACCTTACAGCCAAGCAGTATTGGCCGGAAACACATTGTATATTTCGGGTCAAGTGCCTATCGATCCAGCTACAGGTGCTGTGGTAGAAGGTGGAATAAAAGAACAAACCGAGCAAGTAATGAAAAATATCGAAGCTATACTTACCGAAGCAGGATATACTTTTGCTGACGTAGTAAAATCTACTTGCTTATTAAGCACAATGGATAATTTTGCAGCTATGAATGAGGTATACGGAAAGTATTATTCTGTTAATCCACCTGCACGTGCAGCATACGCTGTTCAAAAATTACCTTTGGGAGTTATGGTTGAAATAGAAACCATTGCAGTGAAATAATTCGTTTCATAATTGTATTACACAAGCCCATCCTAAGTTCTTGTTATTTGAATTTTGGTGGGCTTTATTTTTGTTTGTTATATGAAGAAGATATTAATGATATGTTTGGGCAATATATGTCGTTCGCCGTTGGCCGAAGGTATATTGCGACAAAAAGCAATCGATTATGGTTTGGATTTAGAAATAGATTCGGCTGGATTTGAATATTGTAATGTGGGTATGGCTCCCGACTCGCGTGCTCTGGCTGTGGCTCGAAAATACGGAATAAATATTGCAAACATACGTTCGAGATTGTTTAAGTATTCCGATTTCGAATATTTTGACGCCATATACGTTATGGATAAATATAACTACAATGATGTTATATCTATGGCCAAAACCGAGCAAGATAAGTCTAAGGTGGATTATATATTAAACGAGTCTTTCCCCGGCGAGAATAGATTTGTAAAAGATCCATACTATGGTGGTAGCGATGGTTTCGAAACGGTGTTTAATCAGCTCGACGATGCTTGTGAGGCTTTGTGTAAAAGATTGAAAGATGAAATCTAAAAAATAGAAAAACTACGAAGTATGATATTTGGAGATAGTGCCAGAATAAAGAAATGCGTTATCCACAAGGTTGGAAACAAATTGGAAGACGATTTAGTTATTTCGAAGGAATTGATGACTGTTTCGGACGAGGTAGAGTCTATGCTGATACATTATATATTCAATGGCTTTAAAGCTAAGGAGTATTACAATCTTTATGCTGAAGACGATTTGATGGAAAATAATGTATATTCGGCTGTGGCTTCTATTTTTGATAACAACGATACTTTCTACGACCAATCGGTGGCTTTGGCTCGTTATCTATACTCGGTAAGCGAAATGCCTAAGGTGAAGTCGGGAAGACTGCTTGTGGTGCATTTGGAGAATTGTTTGGTTGATGGCAAATCAATGGAGGGGATAGGTCTCTTTAAGATAGAATCGTCGGTTAAGTATATGAAACTATCGCTTAACGATGATAATTACGGTGTGGAATTCGACGAAGGTATAGCTCTCGACAAGATGGATAAGGGTTGTATTATATTTAACTCTGAACGCGAAAAAGGCTTTTGGGTGGCAGTGAGCGAAAGTGTTCGCAAAACAGCTGATGCCGAATATTGGATAGACATGTTTTTGAATGCCCAGCAACGCGAAGATGAATATTTCCAAACACAGAATGTAATGGCATTGTGTAAAAGTTTTGTTACCGAACATTTGCCCGAAGAGTTTGAGGTTACTAAGGCTGATCAGGCTTCGATACTAAGTAAGTCAGTGCAGTTTTTTAAGGAAAACGATACCTTTGATATGGATTCTTTCGCTCAAGAAATAATGCCCGATAGCCAAATTATTGAAAGTTTCAAGACATACAAAGATGCTTTTGAGCAAGAAACGGAAATGAAAATTGAAGATAATTTCGAAATTTCGGAGACTGCAGTGAAGAAACAATCAAAGAACTTCAAGAGTGTCATTAAGTTAGATAAAAACTTTCATGTTTATGTGCATGGAGATACCAAATTTATCGAAAAAGGCTTCGATGATGGGGTAAATATGAACTATTATAGGCTATATTTTAATGATGAAGAGTAAAAATTATGTTATTGAAACATAGGTGGTAAGAGATAGAAAGTAAAAAAAGTTACTCAAAAATTTTGTAGAATCAAAAAATCTTAGTACCTTTGCAACCGCAAATGAGGCGAGGTAGCTCAGTTGGTTAGAGCGTCGGATTCATAACCCGGAGGTCACGAGTTCAATTCTCGTCCTCGCTACTCTGTCATAAAATTATGGGGCCTTACACTGAAAAGTGTGAGGCTTTTTTGTTTTCTCTACTCTATATTAATTCCATAATCCCATATCATTTTCGTTATTTCCGCAATTATATTTTCGTTTACTGCTTTGCTTTCTTTCGATTCTGCAACGAATATGGATATTGCAATGTGTTTGCCGTTGGGCAGGGTTATGATCCCTACATCGTTTATTGCCGGTGTAATGCCTTCGGCTGTTGTAAATGATGTTCCTGTTTTATGTGCAACTTCCGTTCCGGCGGGTAATTTGCCTTTTATACGGCTGTTTCCTGTTGTGCAGTCGGTGAGTGTATGCCATAGAAAAGAATGGCAAGAATCACTAAAAAGAGTTTCGCTGTAGAGTTTGGTTAGTAGTGTTGTAATGTCTCGTGGTCTGGCTTGGTTAGAGTATATAAGATTCCACGATTGAAACATCTCCCATTCGCTGTTGTTTATTTGGATGTTGGGTAGACCTAATTCTTTTAGATAGGTTTGCACTGCTTCCACACCGCCGATGCTTTTCAAAAGTAGGTCGGAGCAGTTGTTGTCGCTTTGTATGAGCGTGTATTGAATAATGTCGCGTAAGTTAATGAAGGTGTCTGTAGTTGTAAGTTTGTCTCTTAGTGGGCTCCAAGTGTCGGGGTGCATATCCTTTTGGCTCACATGTATGGCGGTTTGGAGTGTTTGGCTACCATTGTCGATGCTGTTGAGCACACTCATTGCAATGGGTAGTTTGTATACGCTGAGCATCGGGAACATTTTATCGCCGTTTATACTCATTGTATCCGAATCTTCTACTATTGTCATTGCCACTCCCACAGTTGCCTGATAGTTGTTGCAATACTTTGTTATTTCGTTTCTCAAACTGTCTGTGTTGGCGTAGGCAATGGTAGTGGCAAGTATTGCCAATGCAAAGGATATTGATTCCTTTATCATGTTTTATGCTTTTCTTTCTTGGCAGCCGGAAATAAGATGTTGTTCAGTATAAGTCTGTATCCGGGCGAGTTTGGGAATAGCGATAGGTCGGTAGGGGGATCGCCAACGTAGTGTTGATAGTCTTCGGGGTCGTGGCCGCCAAGGAAAGTCCATGTGCCTTTTCCCATAGTGCCATGCAGATAACGCACCTCGTCGAGTTCTTTGTTTTCGCCAAGTATTATGACACTGCTTTTTACATACTGTTTGCGAAATGCTGTCGATTGTCCCATAAAGCCTTTTATAACGCGTTGATGGTTTTGAGTAAGCATGGTAGGCACCCAGTCCCACTTTGCCGAAAAATCAAAGAGGGTAAAGAAGTCGTTCTTTTCGGTTATTTGTCGTGCGCGAGTGTAGGGATTAATGTCTATATCCGACACTTCGTATTCCGAAGGATTTGTGCTTATTTTAAAGTCTTTGAATGCAAACGTTTTGCTATAGTCAAGCATTGCCTGTGCATTGGGTTGCATAGGGTCGCCGTCAAACATTTGGTCGCATATATCTATACCTTCGGCTGCCAAGGCTATATCGTAGCTATCGGGGGCCGAACACATGGCAAACAAAAATCCTCCGCCCATTACAAAGTCGCGTATCTTGTGCGAAACAGCCAATTTTAGTTGCGATACCTTTTGAAAGCCCAATTCCTGTGCCGTTTTGTTTTGCAGACGTACATCCTCTATATACCATTGTTGGTTTTTATACGAGCCCCAAAACTTTCCAAACTGTCCTGTAAAGTCTTCGTGATGCAGGTGTAGCCAATCGTACATTGGCAATACGCCGCTTATTACTTCTTGGTCGTAAACCACATCGTATGGTATTTCGGCATATGTCAGCACAAGGGTGACGGCATCGTCCCATGGCAGTTTGTTTTTGGGCGAATACACTGCTATCTTGGGTGCTTTGTGCAATCGTACCACATCTTGGTTTACTCCGGGGTCGGATATTTCGCTTAGTATGGCTGTCGATTGTCCGTCGGAAATAACTTCGCAACTTACACCTCTCAGCTTGCATTCGCGCTCTATGGCTGTGGAATATTGGGTCATAAAGGTACCTCCACGATAGTTGAGCAACCACGATACCTCGCCGCCTTCGCTAAGTATCCAATATGCCACACCATAACTTTTTAGGTGGTTTTTTTGTGTGCCGTCCATCGGTATCAGCAGATATGTGGCATGTGCCGAATATATACTTATTATGATTATGCTTAATAGTGTTATAGCCTTTTTCATTTTCTTTCTATTTTTTGTTGATATATTAACTGATATTTTGTGTTTATAGTATGAATTGGCTCTAAAAAATACTTTAATGGCAACTTCTAAAAATTGCTTTGTAGGTGGTTTGCGGAATTTCACTAGAAAGATTTCTACTTTCTTTTGATTGAGCATAGCGGGCTATACGATTGAAAAAGAAATAGAAAGATTTCGGTGAAAAACGTAAACCACACAAAAGTTTAAAGAAGATTTCTTCTATCTTACTAAAACGTGGAATTTTTAGAAGTTGCCTAAT
>JAFZFU010000019.1 GCA_017555745.1 Bacteroidales bacterium | reverse complement strand
GCATACCTATATTGGTTTAATACACACATTTTCAACCAATTAATACAAATCTTTGATTTTTGCATATTATGTGCACTCATTTGTAATGTTGTAATGTTGTAATATTTTGTGTATAGTTGTAACGTTACATCGTGACATCGTGACACGTTTTGATATCTTGCATTAATTTTCAGTAGTTATAGGCAACTTCTAAAAATTGCTTTGCAAGTGATTTTTGGAATTTTGCTAGAAAGATTTCTACTAAAAAATCACAAACCATATGCAAATCAATTTTTAGATATTGCCTTTGCGGAGCATTTAAAAGCTCCGCTTATCTCCGCGAAACGGTCGATTTTTTTTGAAAATAAGTGTTTTACCTTCCAAGATTGAAAGGTAGGTACACATATCACATCGCCAATTAGGAAAACATAACGAAATGGGTAATCCCGTGCCATCGGCACGGGATTGTTGTTATTATATATTCCAATTTTAATCACAGCCTTAATATTTTTTTTGCTCATTTCCTAAAAAATTACTACTTTTGCCACGAGTAGTACAAACTTATAACAATGGTAATTGATTGTAACAAAGAGTTGTATTACTATTGTGTTTAACCGAAGAAAAAGAAAAATACATAATATATGGAATATACATATGATGTTTTTATAAGTTATAGCCGAAAGGATACTAAAATTGTAAATAAGATATGTGAAGCATTTGATGCAAACGGAATAACATATTTTATTGATAGGTCCGGTATTGGAGGTGGTTTGGAATTTCCGGCAGTGCTTGCCAATGCTATAAAAAGTTCTAAACTATTTTTGTTTATAGCCAGCAAAAACTCCTACGTTTCAAAGTTTACGCAAAGTGAGGTAGTGTTTGCTTTTAATAGGAAAGAGAAAGGCGAAATTATTCCGTATATAATTGATGGTAGCAGTTTGCCCGAAGAATTGGAATTAACTTTCAGTGCTATAAATTGGCGAAATATAAAAGACCATCCAATAGAAACTATTCTAATAAACGATATTAGTTCTAAATTAGATAGAGCACAAAAAAGTTTCAATGCTGATTATATAAAATGTCCGCATTGCAATAGACAGCATAGTGCTACAGCAATGTTTTGCGAATATACAGGTAAAAGACTTACCGAAGTTGTAGAACGTAAGCAAGAAGAACAGTCCGGCCGTTTTACAGCCAACGGAGTATCCTTTACAATGATACCGGTGCAAGGCGGTACTTACCAAATGGGAGCCTCTGCCGATGACGACGAAGCAAATGATGATGAGAAACCCCGCCATATCGAAACCGTAGGCAATTTTATGATAGGTGAAACGCCGGTTACGCAAGCGTTGTGGCAAGCCGTTATGGGAAGCAATCCTTCTTATTTTACCGGCGATATGCAACGGCCAGTAGAAACTGTGTCGTGGGACGACTGCCAAACGTTTATTCGTAAGCTGAACCAACTGACTGGAGAGAACTTCCGTTTGCCTACCGAAGCGGAATGGGAGTATGCCGCCCGAGGAGGTAATAAAAGCAGGGGATATAAATATAGTGGTAGCAACAATGCAGATGACGTGGCGTGGTATTATAACAATAGTGATGAAACCACCCACCGCGTAAAAACCAAACAGCCGAACGAACTTGGCATATACGATATGAGCGGCAATGTATTGGAGTGGTGTCAAGACGAGTGGTGTGATGATTATTATAGTCCACGCAATAGTGGCTACCGTGTTTTGCGTGGCGGTAGTTGGAACTACAGTGCGGGGTACGTGCGTGTGTCGTACCGTAGCAGCGACTATCCCGACTACCGTAGCTACTTCAGCGGTCTGCGCCTGGCTTTTTGAGTTTTACACCATGTTCTAAGCTAAAGAAAGAAAAGCAGTGGTATTTGTGCAGAGAGCAAGCGGAGTGAGGGACGAACGCAGCAGCGAACGGAATGAATACCACTGATTTTTTCTTTCTCAAATTTCAAGCGGATACGCAATAAATATAATTGTTGAGTATCCGCTTTTTTATATGTAGCCTATAGGATATTTCAAATACACAAAACCTTAGCCGTTGGCTTTGGGCTTTGCCGACGCATTTTCTTAGGGGTATGAAAATACTATTTGTGTATATGGGCAATTATTATTATCTTTGCAAGTGCTTTGCAGACTTGTATATGTATGTAATAATATGATATACACTGCTTGAAATATTAACCCTAAACAAAAAAATGCTATGTCGCGCGAAAATTATGATGTGTTTATAAGCTACCGACGTTCGGACGCTGTGAATGAAGCCCGTTCTATAAATGACAGATTACGACTTAGACAAATACGTTGTTTTTATGATTTTGACGAGTTGAAAGATCGTAAGTTTGACGAAAAAATACTTGATGCCATAAAGGATGCCGAGATATTTATCACCATACTTTCGCCTGACTATTTTTGCAGGTGTAGCGAAAAAGACGACTGGGTGCGAAAAGAGATAGAATGTGCGATAGCTAACCACAAAAAGATAGTTCCGATAAATGTAAACAACCATTTTGACGGTACGAAGCATATTCCGGAAAATGTTCCATACAATTTGAGTAGCGGTATCATAGGACACCAATTTTCGGAGGTATACACCGGAACGACGTTCAACGACAATATAGATGCCATAATACGCGACCGCATACAGTCTGAGATACCAAATATAGGGACAACTCCAAGCAATAGTGTGAAAATAGAGATATCGTCGGATGCCGATTGCAAGGTGCTGAAAGGAGGCAAAGAAATATCGCAGGTGCAAGCAAATAGCTACAACTTTATATATTTGGGTCCGGGAAATCATAGACTTGTTTTTCAATCTGTAAAATACGAAGATATAGAACATAAGGAAATATATCGTGTGATGGATGAAAAATTGCCATACGAAGATTTTATAGAAGTAGAACTATTACCGTTGATAGAGAAGCAAGAAGATGAAATAAGAAAAGAGCAAGAAGAACAACGCAAGCAAGAAGAAGCCGACCGCAAAGCTCGTGAAGAACGAGCCCGTTTGGCTGAAGAAAAACGCAAGCAAGAAGAAGCCGACCGCAAAGCTCGTGAAGAGCAAGCCCGTTTAGCAGAAGAACAACGCAAGCAAGAAGAAGCCGACCGCAAAGCTCGTGAAGAACGAGCCCGTTTAGCAGAAGAACAACGCAAGCAAGAAGAAGCAGCTCGCAAAGCTCGTGAAGAGCAAGCTCGTTTAGCAGAAGAAGAACGTAAACGTAACGAAATAACCCAAAGAAGTGGCACTCTATCCGGACACGACTATGTAGACCTTGGGTTGAGTGTAAAATGGGCTACCTGCAATGTTGGAGCAAACAAACCCGAAGAATACGGTAATTACTACGCTTGGGGCGAAACAGAGACCAAAACAGAATATACTGAAAATAATTGCAAAACTATAGAAATAAAAAAGAAGTTATTTGGGGTATTTGGAGATGATAAAATAATCGACAAAAAAGAAAATTTTAAAGATACAGCACGTGCTAACTGGGGTGGCACATGGAGATTGCCCACCAAAGCAGAGATGGAAGAATTAAAGAACAAATGCACTTGGACATGGATCACCCAAAATGGTGTGAAGGGCTACAAAGTAACCGGCCCTAACGGCAACAGCATCTTTCTTCCTGCTGCGGGCTACTGCTTCGGGTCGTGGCACAATGTTGGCAAGTACGGCTACTATCGGAGTTCTACACCCTACGAGGGCAATGACTACTGCGCTTACAGCCTCGGCTTCTACAGTGGCTGCCGCAATGTGGAATACTTCCGTCGCAGCCTCGGGCGTACAGTCCGTCCTGTGTCAGAATAGTGTTAGTTAGTAGTTAGTAGTGGCTTCGCCGGACAACAAGTCAACAAGACTACGAGACAACAAGTATATTATAGGGGTGTATGGCATACGCCCCTTTTTTTGATAATCAAATACTGCACGAAAAAATAATTTGTCTATATTTGGAAAAAGTTGTAATTTTGCGAACTCAAAAGTAATAATAAAAATCTAATAAAAATAAAAAATGGATGGTTTTGTAATGTATTCAAAAGTTCTGCTATCAGTGTTTTGTAATCCAGAGTATTTTAATGGTGTTTGTCCTTCATTAATAGCTTTGGCTTTGTTTTTCTTATTGTTTTTCTTGTTTTTATTTAGCAATAGACTACGCAAAGTTTTTTCCAAAATCCCTTTATGGAGTATAGGAATGTTGGTGTTTATTGTAGGTATGGTTTTGTTTTGGATAGGTTTTAACGAAAAGGGATGTGAAAATAACTATGTAGCGTTATTCACACGTTCGGCTCTTTCGTCGATGGAAATGTTTTTATCTCATTCCGATTTGATAGAAATAAACGAAGAATTGCACAACAACAGTGTGTATATGTTGTTTTTTTCGTTGGTGCACTTTTTAGCGATAATTGTAAGTGCATTGGTACTTGTGAAGTTTTTGGGCATACGCATGCTTTCGTGGTTTAAAATATTGAGTTGGAATTGGTCTTATTCTTCAAAAAACTTGCATGTATTTTTCAATATTGATAGTAATTCTATTGCGTTGGCAAAAGATATAATCGAAATACAAAAAGAACAAAAAACGCAAGACCGAATAGTATTTATATGTCAAAAAAATAGTGTTCATTATAATTCGACTACACGTTTTTCGTTTAGCAATTTCTTGCATAGTTCAGATCCTGAAGTAGAAAAATATTTATCCGAATTAGATACCGAAAAGATGATTGTTTTAAATACCGAAAAGCTATTTGATAATATCGAATCTACTTTGGATACAACTTCACGACAATCTACTATGAGGTTGTTCAAATTGTCCGGAATATGGTTTTTGGATAAATTGGTTAAAAAAACTTTGATAGATAAGAAAGTAAATTTTTATTTTTTGTCGGAAAATGAGCAGGAAAATATGTTGTCGATAATGGCATTGAAAAATTTTTCTGCAAACAAAGATTCTTATTTGGATAATGATAATTTCTTCTGCTATTGTCATGCATGTAAAACCTCGATCAATGCATCATTGTTGAATGCCGATGGTTTAATGTATCGAATACATTTGATAGATTCCGCTTCGTTATCGGCATTAGAATTGAAAAAAAACAAAGAGGCACATCCAATAAAATATGTCAAGATTGATGATAAAAAAGGTGTAGTGGAAACTCCTTTTACAGGTATGGTGATAGGCTTTGGTGAAACGGGTCGAGATGTTTTTAGATTTTTATACGAATTTAGTTCGTTTGTAAAGAGTGTGGATGTTGGGTCTGATGATAAAGATATAATATACGAACAAGATAGAAAACTTATAGTAGTAGATTCGAATCTTGAACCATTGAAGAGTGAATTTTTGACCGAAGCTAGATGTTTGAGAGAAGAAAAATGTATAGAATGGTGCAATTATTCTACACATACTATTGAATTTGAAGATTTGATGAAGAGTAATGTGTCATCGTTGAATTACGTTGTAATAGCTGTTAATGACGATATGGAAGCTATCTCGTTGATGCAAAAAGTGTATACAACTATTGTTCAGTATCGAGAATCAGACAATAAATCGAAAGTGGGAATATATGTAAGAGTGAGAGGTAAAAACGCTAAAAAAACATTTGATAATATCAAAAAATATTTTGATGAAAAAAATCCCCAAAGTGGTATTTCGATTAATCCATATGGTAGCGATGATAAAGTATTTTCGTACAATACTATAGTCAACGAAACATTGGAAGTATGTGCAAAAGAGTTCTTCTATAGATATTCAAAGGTATTGGCAGATTTAGAAGATAATCAAGCTGAAAAAACTAGATTGGAAACTACAACTCCGGCAGAAGAATGGAAAAGAAGACGAGAAAATAAAAAGGATTCGTTGGAAGGTTTGATAGATGTTTATTATAAAGAAGAACAGGATCGTTCTAATGTATGGCATATATACACAAAGCGAGAATTGCTAGGATATAATATTTTAAACGATGAAGAAAGAACTGAATTAGAAAAAAAACTTCAACAAAACGAATCTCTAAAAAATGCAATTGCTTATTGTGAGCATTTGCGTTGGAACTCGAAGATGTATTTGATGGGATTTTGTAAGGGAAAAGAGAAGAAAATGTTGCGAAAAGAACACCCTTGTTTGGAATCTTGTAGTGATTTGATAAGAGGTAAAAATGAATATACGTTGAAATACGATAGAGAAGTTGCTCTTTTTAGTTTAAGTAAGAAGGTAGAAGAAATATTTAAACAAAACCAATGACAGATAAAGAAATTATAGATGGGCTTATAGCACGCGACAACGATATAACGCGATATTTCTTGGAAAAATATAATCCGTTGTTTTCTAAATTGGTGCTTTTGGTGTTTGAACGAACGGTGGATAAGAACGAGTGCATAAACGAATTGTATCTTTATCTTATGGAAAATGATGCCGAAAAACTGCGTTCGTTTCAAGGTGCAAGCACTTTGGGAACATGGATAAAGAAGGTGGCTGTTCGTTTTTTCGTCAGGTTGAAACAAGGTAGCAAAATAGTGGAAGACAAAACCAATAATCCACCAGACAACAAAAAAATAGAACAACCGGTAAAAGGAATGGAATCTGAAATAATGGCAAAAATGGATGTGGATAATCTGTTTTCGTTGATGCAAAATAAAAGGTACGAGATGGTGGTGAAACATTTAGTTATCGACGACGCCGAACCGGTAGAATTGGCAAAAGAAATGGGTATAAAAGTATCTAATTTGTACAATATAAAAAAACGTGCCTTAGATCAAATGGCAGAAGTAATGATAAAAGAAAGGAGATGTTATGAACTGGCAAGATAAGGATGTATATAGTGGAATATCAGAAGAGTTGTTGGCTGCTTTTGACGAGGGAAAGACTAATGCCGAAGAAACTATGATGGTATTGAAGGCATTGAGTGAAAATGAAGTTTTGCAAGAAGAATATTTTCTGTCGAAACAGCTGGATGCCATCATGGAAATGGAAACCGACGATGATATAGAGGTGTTGCCTATAATGGCTATGGCCGCCGAAAGCGAGGGTAATTTATGCAACTTTCAGTGCGAAACATATATATTGCAACGCAGAGGAATAACAGCAGACCACGACCAACTTGCCAATGAGGCAGCAAAAAACTATTGGCTTCGCGATAAAGGTACTCCACTGCATAGTATAGGCCGGATATTGGAACACTGCGGACTGATAGTGATGCGACGATACGGAGCCGAGATTGCTGATATAAAAAGAGCCGTAAACGCAAAACACGATGTTGTAGTAGTGTTAAACAATAATAAACTGAGAGGCGATGAAATTTCTGACAATATTGCATATCATACTGTAGTAGTAGATAGTATTGTAGATAACGAAATATGTATATATAATCCGGCTGTGGAAGATAAATTGGAACATTACGATATAGCCACGTTCGAAAAAGCCTGGAAGGATGCAAAATCGTATATGGTAAGGGTAAAGGGTAGAGATTTCGACTACAATCCACAACCAATAGACCTTGATGATATCGAGCTTACATTGGATTTGCTAGATCTGCGCGAGGCTATAGCAGAGAATGCTCACGAGGTATGGGCCGACCAACGACAAGAGGAGGGGTGGACTTATGGTCCGGAACGCAACGATCAAAAGAAGCAACATCCGGATATGGTACCATACTCTATGTTGCCGGAATCGGAAAAAGAATACGACCGACGTATGGCTTTCGATACTATAAAACTGATGAAGAAATTGGGGTACGACATTGTTAAGCATAGCGATAGTAAAGTGTATAAAAATCTTATGCACCGACTACAAAATATAGACAATGTAGGTAAATGTAAGTGTGGTGCCGATATATTCCGCGACCAGATTTATTGTTCTACCTGTGGAGAAAAATTAGATTGGAAAGATTTTTTTAATTTAAATGATAGAAACGAGTAGTAGGAATGTTCTTTATAGGCATTAGACAATAAATAAAAAAAACAGAAAGATTATGACAACAAATTACAATCCAAAGCCTATCGACACATCAGATGTTGTGCTTACAGACGATTTGAACGAACTAGTAGAAAAAATGGCAGAAAATGTTCATGAAATATGGGCACAAAGCCGAATGAAACAAGGTTGGACTTATGGTCCTGAACGAAACGATGAACTTAAACATCACCCATGCCTGATACCATACGGCGAACTGCCCGAAGTCGAAAAAGACTACGACCGTGATACTGCTGTAGAAACACTGAAACTGATACTTAAATTGGGATTTAAAATAGAGAAATAAATTTATGATTAATCCATCTGAATTTATACATCCGGAAGATTCTGCTGCACTTCAGCAGTTGGAGAGTATACCCGGCTTTCCTGCACTGGTAAAAAAAGTGCTTGCATTGGGCTTGGAGCAAATGCATTACAACAATATGATTTAGAGAATCAAATATGTGAAAAAGGATATCGAGGACTATCATTATCCGATGAAGCAAAAAAATCAAATAGAAATAAATCGAAAGTACGAGCTCGTGTAGAGCATGTATTTGGTTTTATAGAAGGAGCTATGCATGGCTTTAATGTACGAAGTATTGGTATAAAACGAGCTACTGAAGCAATTTTTATGACATGTTTTACATACAATTTGTTTCGATTTGAACAGATTATAAGACTTGGAATTAATTAATGTGTGAATAATGTAATAATGGAGTCTAATAAAGAAATAGTCCACAAAGTAAATCTTTGCGGGCTATTCTTTTTGTATATATCAGAACTTTATATTCCGTGTACAATCCACTATTGTTCCATTGGCCATACAGCTTGTAGATTACGATCGCCGTAAGCGTCGTCGATGCGACTGATGGTTGGCCAGTATTTATCATCGTGAGCTTG
>JAFZFU010000018.1 GCA_017555745.1 Bacteroidales bacterium | reverse complement strand
TGGATGCCGGATTGGTAAACAAGGTGTATAGATGCAAAACTCCTTCTATGCCACTGAAGATATACGAAGATATAGATGCCTTTAAGCTATACCTCAACGATGTAGGATTACTGGGAGCATTGTCGGGGGCTTCGGCCATGCAAATGCTTGTGAGCAACAATGTGTTTAAAGAGTTTAAAGGTGCTTTTACCGAAAACTATGTATTGCAACAGCTAAAAGCCAAACAGCAAAAATTTCCGATATACTATTACACCAAAGAGGGTTCGACAATGGAAATAGACTTTGTGGTGCAAACATCGGAGCGGATTGTACCCGTAGAAGTGAAAGCCGAAGAAAATGTAAAAAGCAAATCGCTGTCGCAATTCATCAACGTGGACTTTGCCGGCAGCGGAATGCGAGGTCTACGCTGCTCGATGCTGCCCTACCGAAACCAAGAATGGATGGAGAACATTCCCCTATGTGGCGTAGGTGGATACTTCGACAAGCTATAAGCAATATCAAAAAAACTTCACGGTCGAAGTCTTTTTTAGAACGTTTGTGTACCTTACACTTTTCATGGAAAAATGTTGCTTTTTATCCATTTTAGATGTTGTATTGGGTAAAAATGTATGTTTTTTATCCAATACAGCGTATTTATTGAATAAAAATGTGTAATTTTGCAAATCAAAATCCAATAAACAAAATTGCGATATATGAGAACCAAAATTATAACATTTCTACTTACTCTGTTACCTATAGCCACATTTGCACAGGAAGAATTGTACAGCATTGAAGGATATATCATAGAGAATGATTTTGATATTGATGATAATTTATGTGCAGTACCATTTGTAAACGTCATGCTGACAGACAGTACAGGAAAAATAGTGGGTGGTTGTCAGACTGATACTAATGGAAAATACCATATCTATAATATCCCAAAAGGAGAATACACTCTAAATCTTAGATACATAGGATATGATAAATTCGACACATTATTAACTATAGAATCCAACACGAATATGGATACAATATTCTACTGGAAGATGAACAAAATAGTGGAGTATTACATAAATATAGTTCAAAATAAGAGATATAGCACCTACACTAACTTTTACGAACAAACATACTTCGAATATAGAAAAGCTCTGAACCGGTTCTATAAAAAAGATGGAAACCTTACTTATAACATAGATTCGTTACTATCTCCGCTAAAGGGAATACATATCAAAAAAGGATGGAAAGCTAAGTATAAATATGGTTCGGGCATTGTTATGCACAAAAAGTTTAGCAAAAAGAAAGCTATAACTAAACTTTACACGATGGACGAATACATTGAAGTAGACTTCACTCCACAAGGAATATGGAGTGCGTTTCAACTGAAAAAGTCGTATTTTTATAGACCTATTACTTGCAGTTATTGTTATGATGCTCTCTCTATAATATTTTCGACAGAAGAAATAACATTGTGTCTTGGAAAACGGAACGAAAAGAAACAAGAAGCAAAAAACAAGATAATGCAACTACTGCCACTAAAAAACCAAGTAATAATAACAAGCGATAGCACTGCCGAACTAACTGCCTACTTTTGGAATGATTGGCAAGGATTGATTGAAGAAAAGGTGTTTGTAGAGCAATATGGGAAGTCCGTAAGATTTATATTCTACAACAAAGAGAAGCCCGATCCCCGTACATCATATAAAGTTTTAGTACACTACAAGTGTGGAATATTATTTTAATAAGACAAAAATTCCTTTACCTTTTCGTTGTAAAACTTAATCTTATCATTGCAAAGCTTGAGGTTTTCATCGAAAAAGTCGGATTTTTCAGGGTAATAAATCCGACTTTTTACATCAAAAAGTCCGACTTTTGGGGTTGAAAAGTCGGACTTCTTCACACCCTACATCAAGATTTACAACCATAGCATCAAGCTTCGCAACCGGCAGGTAAAGGATATAAATCATAACCATGCGGTTTGGCATTCATAACCCTGTGGTTTACGACCCAAAAGTGCCATACTTTTGATCCGTAACTCCCATACTTATGACCCAAAAGTTACATAGTTTTGGAAGCGGAATCACGGAACTACGGAATCACGGAGGTTTCGCCAAGTCAACGAGACAACAAGACAACTAATAAGGCGGTAGCCACTTGTAGTCTTGTGGTCTGCGAAGCATAAGCTGAGCTCTCATACAATTTTTTTGAATCATTGTCGTTCTTTATAGAAATCAATTAAAATAATATATCATGAGTACAAGTCAATTAACTGTAAAAAAGATTACCATTTTGGGCGTAAGTATGATATTATCCGCCCTTGTATTGGGTATGATGATGGTGCGTACCGTAAAAACATTTAAGTCTTACGACGATACTGTTAAGGTGAGAGGGCTTTGCGAGCGCGAAGTGCCTGCCGACCGTGTGGTGATGCGTATAAGCTACAGATTGCAAAATAATGATTTTATATCGTTGCGTAATTCGGTGGCAACCATTAATAACGAAATAGTAAGTATGCTTAAGAAGTCGGGATTTACCGATGATGAAATAAAGTATGGTATGGCCGATTATACCGACCGCTATGGCAACTATTACTACGATTCCGACGATAAGATACGTTATCGTTATACGGCCGACCAAAATATAAATGTGTTTACATCGAAGGTGCAAGACGTGGAAAAGGTGAAGAATTCTATAGAAAGCGAACTTTTGAAACAGAATATTATTGTAAGCATCTACAATTCGTACGAGTATAACGGACTTAACGAGATAAAACCATCAATGATAGCCGAAAGTTTGGAAAATGCACGCAATGCCGCCGACGAGTTTGCCAAAAACAGTCGTAGCAAAATTGGCAAAATGCGTACCGCTTCGCAAGGTTATTTCGAAGTGGAAAACTTAGACGAAAACACTCCGCAAATAAAAAAGATAAGGGTGGTAACCACAGTGGAATATTATCTTAAATAGAGTTTAATGTTGCGGTTGTATAAATAAAAAAAAAGGTACTCAGTTTTGCAGTTGAGTACCTTTTTTGTTTAATGTTATAGAGCCGAGTTTTCATCGGTTTGTTCTTGTTCTTCTATCAGTTCTCTTTCAAATTCGGCAATGGCATCGGCCACAAGGAATATGCTTCCCGTTATTATCACTATCTCTTTGTCGAGGGTTATTTCTCTTGCTGCAGCAATGGCGTCGCCTATGGTTTTGTATTTATATCCGAATAATCCCAACTTTTCGGCCGATTTGTATAGCTTGTTTACATCCAATCCGCGTGGCACCGAAGGCTTACAGAAGTAGTAGCGTGCATTTGTGGGCAACATCGAAAGTATTTTTTCGTAGTCTTTGTCGTTTACACAACCGTATATGATATGTACTCTCGAGTAGTTTAGTTCTTCGAGTTTTTCTACCAAGCATCGTATTCCGTCTTCGTTGTGTGCCGTTTCGCATACCATCAAAGGTTTGGTGGACATGATTTCCCATCGGCCTCTCAAACCGGTGTCGAGAATAACACTTTCGATACCTATCTTGAATGATGTATCGGTAATATTGTATCCTATCTGACGTAAAATATCAACGGCCTGACTTACTGTGGCAAGGTTTTTAAGTTGATATTTGCCGTTTAGCGGTGTTTTAATGTCGGAGTAGTATTCTTCGTTTTTCAGAATTGTGGCGTGTAGGTAGTGTTGTGTGCTTAGTTCTGATTCTTCAACTTTAAAGCTGTTGTCGGCAAAGAATATTTGGGCATTTGCTTCTTCGGCTTTTTTCATGAATATACTTTGTGTTTGGCTTTGTGTTTCGCCTATCACCACCGGCACACCTTTTTTGATGATACCTGCTTTTTCGCCTGCTATGGCTTCAAGGGTGTCGCCCAAATATTGAGTGTGGTCGAAGCCTATGTTGGTTATTATCGATAACAATGGCGATATTATATTGGTCGAATCCAAACGGCCTCCCATCCCTACTTCCACCACTGCGATGTCAATCATCTGTTCGCGAAAATAGCAGAACGCCATAGCCACAGTCATTTCGAAAAACGAAGGCTCGATTTCTTCAAATAGTTTTTTGTTGTCGTTTACAAACTGAGCCACGTATTCTTCGGGTATCATTAAGCCGTTAATACGTATTCTTTCTCTAAAGTCTACAAGATGTGGCGAGGTGTATAAACCTACTTTGTATCCCGAGTTTCGCAGCACCGAAGCCAAAAAGTGCGATACCGAGCCTTTGCCGTTGGTACCTGCCACATGTATGGCTTTAAAACTTTGTTCGGGATGGCCCAAAGCCTCCATCAGTTTTACGATGTTTGTAATGTCGGTCTTGTATGCAGCAGCTCCAACTCTGTGGTACATAGGCAGGCTGCTATACAAATAGTCAAGTACTTCTTGATAGTTCATTTCTTTGCGATTAGTGTTTTATATTTAGCAGTTTATTGTTTGTCGAAGGTTAAAGTAAAAAAGGATTCATGTTTTTCTCGTCGCCAATGGTGGTATTTGGACCATGGCCGGGCAATACTTCACAATCGTTGTCGAGCATAAGTATTTTTGTGTTAAGCATCTTCATCAATACATCGTAGTCGCCGGTTGGCAAGTCGGTGCGGCCTATGCTTTGGCGAAACAGTACATCGCCGGTAAATACCACGTTAGGGTTTTCCAATACATATGCCATACTGCCTGCCGCATGGCCCGGCACATAAAGGGCTTTTATAGAAGTGTCGCCTACGGTTATTGCGCTGCTCTCGTCGATGCCTTCAAAAGCAATATCGTCCATGTTTTTGGTGTCAAACCCCATCATCGAACCATAGCTTTCGGCTTGTTTCAAAAATGCCATGCTGTCGGCATGAGCCGTAATAGGCAGACTGTATGTTTCGCACGCAAAACGCAGTCCGGCAATGTGGTCGATATGGGCATGGGTAAGCAATACTTTTACGGGACGAAGTCCGTTGTCGGATATAAACTGTGCCAATTTTGAGTTCTCGGCAGCAGTGCTCATCCCGGGATCTATGATGGCACATTGTTTGCTATCGTCCCAAACAATATATGTGTTTTCTTCGAAGTGGTTGAACACAAATTCTTTTATCTTTGCCATTATTCTTTATATCTTTATGTTTTTCAACTTATATCTTTACTATTCAGTTGTTGGTTTTTTCGATTAATAATCTGTTGTTTCTAACCTTGTTGGCTATAGTCAATCAATGTTTGAAAAGTCATATTTCGGTTATTACAACGACTATTAACGCAATAGTTTTTAATTTATTCTGTATATTATAAAAAAAATAATGATTTTGTATAATTGTTATATTTTTTATTCTTATTGTGTATGATATGCAGTATTAAAATGCCCGATATATTGCCACCTTGTTGCGGTTTGCTCGATTACAAAAGGTTGATAATACGCAGTAAAACACACTGTTGCTTATCGTTTCCGAACAGTAACTCATTCTGTTTTTCCAAGCCCTGCAACCGCGAACGATACGAACGAATGATAAACGAAAATAAATAATCCCCACTTTTACCAAAACAGGAACAAGACCACAAATTAAGTCTGTTCCTGTTTTTGTTTTATATAGTTTTGAAAGTGTATAATTACCAATTAGGAGATACTGCATACATATCATATTGCTCGTATTTCTCAATGAACCACAAAGGAAGCTCGAAAGACTTGGAGAAAATATTATACTCTAAACCATCATAGCCTTCAAAAATAATATTACCGTTATTCTCAAAAGATATATATTGGATACTATCCTGAATATTATTGTTGCAAACCTCTTCCGTTATAGTTGCTATAGAGTTATTATCTATTTCCATTAGCATTAAAGCTGGGTCGCTGGTTTTTGATAATATCGAAGATATGTTTTCGCTTTCTATATCAGGCGCTTGAATATGGCATACGATATTATTTTTAGGCAGTATGGATAATATGTCAATTAGAAAAGATCCGTTTCTATTCATTGCCGAGTTATTTCTCTATCTTATATTTTACTTCTTTGAGAGCTTTTTTGATGTCCTTTGATGGTTTGTAGATGATTTTTGTTTTTTCGATCAATTTTTTATTCAATTCTTCCTCGGTATCTACCGCATCGGCTTTGACCGACAACTCTATGCTGCCCAGTGGTCCCAGCTCTGTACCACGACCTATTTCTATGTTTTCTATAATTACCTGCATAACTTCGGCTAATGCAAACTCCACCTCGTAATCTGCAAGCGTGGTGCGTTCGGCTATCAAGGCACATAAGTCGTTAAAGCTCATGCGTTCTTGTGGTACCATTTTTAAGAAAAGTTTATCTTGTTTCTCGTTATTGATACACATCGTTTTTTTATAGCTTGTAATTCTAATCATATCAAATAATTCTTATATGTAATTTCTATATTGCTAAGGGTAATTTTATTTGTCTTGGAGATAAAATCGAAAAACCTAAACCTTTTACTCAAAAAGATCGGATGTTTTGTTCAGAAAGATCCGATCTTTTGCATAGTCTACTACCGAATTAGAAGTGATAGCCAAAACGTATCAACAACATTGTGGTTTTTAATGGTGGTTTTGTACGTGGTTCCTCTATTATATTCACATAATGATGTCCACTTGCATTAGTATAGTCTGTTATTTCTGTATATTTTTCAGTTACAGCTTTGTTGCCCAAGTTGTAATAATGCAATCCTATGCTGTATTTATTCTTTAGCATAATGCCCAATCCTGCTTGAAATCCCAATGTAAAGCAATTGTCATAGTTTATTTCAGTATAATCATTTATGTCCATGCCGTTTGCTCTCTTGTAATCAAAAATATCAGAAGTGATTATTCTAAGGTTTGCACCTATGGCTGCTTCACCCCAAATGCTTACTTTATCATTTATTGCATAGTTGTAGTTTGCACCAACCATTACCGGAATATTGATATAGGTAGAGTAAAAATATTCAGTTAGATAATCTTCATCTTCATCTACTACTTCTTTTATATAAAAATCAGCGGCGGTATTAAACAATACATCGGCAGTAGCTATTATGCCTAAACCTTTTAGCCCCGATATATTGTATTTGGCTTTTACTCCTATGTTTGCACCAACGAAATCGGCATCGCCATAAGTTATATCATCATTCCATGAAAGTTTTGTGTGAAACAATTCAACCGGAAACTCAGGTGACGGAGCCTGTCCAAAACTTCCAAGTGGCGTACTTGCACCAAGATAAATGGAATATTCTACTTTTTTGCTGTCGGTGTTTTTTGTTTGTGTGTCTTGTGCCATTGCTGTACTTACTGCAAGGCTTGCTACCATTGCCACACTTAGCAATGCCTGTCTGCTTAATTTTCTTTTCATCTTTTTATATATTTAAAAATTGATTCTTCGATTAAAAAAATAATATAGACGCATTGTCAGCGTCTATATTATCATTGTTTTGTTATCCTACAAAGTCATCGCCGCCAGAAGTACCGCCTTGGTTGCCTTGGTTGTTGTTTGCACCTCCGTCGTCCTCTGCATCGTCTTCGATGCTCTCGCCCTTGGCAGATGGCAGATAGGTCCACTCTATATCGTCGGCTATCAGAGTGTTGTTGAATTTACCTTTCGTGCTGCCGCCCTTCATGGCAGGGCGAAACTGAACTTTGATGTTAGTCACTTGGTCCATCGACACTTCTTCCGGAGTGTCCACACCGGTTTTCTTGCACTCGAAGGTTAAGAAAAACGAGCCTATCCCATCTAATTTCACCGAATGACCTTCGGCCAAATAGCGTGTCATCACTGTGGGAATTGCATTTAGCACTGCCATTACATCGGTTTGGCTTACGGTGCTTTCCTTTTCAATGTCTTTTGCCAAACGCTTGGCATCATAGCAACTTACTGTTTTGGATACCGGTATCCATTTTTCTGTAAGCTTTACGTACTTTTTTGAATAAAAAGCCATAGTCTTAAATATTATTGGTTAATAACTAAAGATACTTACCTT
>JAFZFU010000017.1 GCA_017555745.1 Bacteroidales bacterium | reverse complement strand
CCTATAACTGCTGCAAGTGTTATATAAATAATATTCTCAAGTGAATGACATTTTCCATGCTCCCTTCTTGGGTCCTCAATTTTGTTTATTATTATTGATATATCCATATACTCTCAATTAGTTTTATATCTAACGAGATTATTCTATATTATCTAATTTGAAGTGGTGCGTTTGCCCTGCAAAGCTTGAGGTTTTCATCAAAAAAGTGGCACTTTTCGGGGTAAAAAGTGGCACTTTTCACTCTAAAATGTGCCACTTTTTCACACCTTACCTCAAAGTTTTCAACCATAGCATCAAACTTTGCAACCGCTTGCTCAAGGAAAACAACGGGCTACTCCCTCCTACTCTTTTATCGGTGTTGTAGTGATAAACTCAAATCAAATTGCATAACAACTATGAAAACAGTTATCCACATCGTAACAAAACCGAGATTATTCCCCCATGAAAAGTGTAACAAAACTACAATTATTCCCCCATAAAAATGTAATTTATTTTGTTATATCAAAGAAAATGTGCAACTTTGCAATCTCCACAATTCACAATAGAAAAGCGAGGCTACAGCATAAATGTTATCCCGGCTTGGAAGTTTTAAAGAGAGACAAAATAAACTTAAAATAAAAAGATATATTGTTTATCTTGTGTATTTGAAATAAATAGTGTACTTTTGCAAATCGAATTTCAAGCAAAATAGTAAAAGGTAGGTTCACTGTTTTGCTTGAAAATGGATAACGAAAATAAATTTTGAACCTGTATTTATTTATTGATATGACTGATATAAATTTTATAGAATTGGCTGAATATTGCCAACGTAGATATAAAGAAGAGAAAAATTCTGATAATAAAAAATACATTTCAACATTATTTGTTGCAATAACAAAAGAAGGAGAAATCATACCTTCTACAACTCCTCATATTCTTAAGGATGCGGAACTATGTATTCTATTACATAGAAGTACCTATAAAAATAATAATTATTGGTGGGATTCTCTCCAATTTGAATTTATAAATAGTAATGGTGTTATATTAGATCGATTTGATGATAAATTTAAATTAGTAGCAGGTTCTTATAATGTAAAAGAAAATCGATTAGAACTCAGTCTCAAATACAAAGAAAACTCGATCTATTCATTTTCCGAAAATTGGGAAAATAGTATTATTAAAGTATGGAAATTATATCTAATGCTTAAAGATATAAAGACCTATGAAGAAATAAAACTTATAACTGATTTATATCAAAAAGATGAGAAAATATTAGAATTAGAAAATCAAATAGAAGACTTTAAATTTAGTAACTATCTATTAGAGCAAGAACGTAATCAATATAAATCATTACTAGATGAGATAAAACAAATTGTCGGATAACCAAAGAACTAACCCAAAATCAAAGCGGAATAACTTCAACAGTCGAAGAAATTATTCCGCTTTGCTATATGTTTCATAGTATTTTTGTTTTTATCCATTGTGTCCTGGTTAAAAAATGTTTTCACGCAACTAACACATCAAAAGTGCCATACTTTTGACCTGAAAGTATGGCACTTTTGGGTTAAAACTCACATAGTTTTGATGGCTAAGTGTGGTGTTTTTTTAATATATATGTTTTCATTTAATTTTTTCCTATTTTGTTTATATATAATTGAGAAAAGATTAATTATTATGAGAAAATATGACTTTATAAAAACAATTGCAGTAATAAGTTGCGAAGAAGCTGATGCGGAAGTTTTGTGCAAAGTGCCTAAAAAGAAACGTTGTCTTAAATGTGATATAAGCAAAATAGAAAATAGTTTGAATCATAGTGCTTACTATATTCAGACCTCTAAAGATACAAAATACTATGTTGTTTTCAATATATCGTTGGAATTTATGAAATATCTTGCATTCGAATATGAACGGAGTTCGTTTTTCTTTGCCACAGTTGAGGAAGATGGTTTTCAATGTCAATATTTTGAGAAAGAAGATTTGAGTCAGCCATCGTTTAAATGGAATCCATATATAGAGGTTGAAACTTGGCATAACAGTATGATTGTAGATACGTGCGGTTGCTACAAGATTACCCATGCCGGAATAAATGATTTTGAGCTATCGATACCAGAAATGGTACTTGAAAATATAAACGCTACTATAGAAAGAAACCTTGGAAAAGAATACGATAAAAACCGGTTTGAGAAAGATATCAAAATGGTAGGTTGGAGTGGTTGGGCTTTTAGTATAAAAGCTAATAAGTATTTGTCGCCATATACTTCAAATTAGTTGAAATTACATATCCTGCACTGAAAAAAAAGTTTCCACGCAACTTATACTTCAAAAGTGCCAAAAGTGTGGCACTTTTATGTTGAAACCCGCAGGGTTTTTGATGCCTAAGTGTGAGAATTATTTTCATATATATTAGGCAAATTACATATATATGCTACTAAAATAGGATATATATCTTTTTGAGGTAATATATATCCTATTCAAAGAGTTGGCAACTTCTCCAATGGTCAATAGGTTAAATGCCAAATAAAAAATAAAAATCCTATTCTATCTTTTCGAACTGCATATAATTCATCTTGTTGTTGTATAGCAGTCGCAGTGTATCGCCCGAGAGATGGAAGTTTTGTACCAAAGTCAGTGTATTAAAAAACTTATCACCGTCGTATAACTCAAGTGATTGACCTACGTTTAAGTTGGTAAAAACGAGTGTTTTCTTTTCTACATCCATTTGGTAGAAACCCTTTATAGAGTTGGAATAAGTGCGACCACTGAAGTTGTCGTTTTGGCTGTCGAACTTTATCCAATATACCTTATCGGAGTTCATTTGTGGAAATTTTTCTATCTTGTTTGGCACATCTACAAACTTCGTCAAATGCCATTTGTAATATACTATATCGTATTTGCTTATATTATCCCCCTCCTGCTCTTCTTCGCAACTTACCATAATGCAAGCCACCAATACCAACAGCACTATCAATGTTTTTTGAAGTATTCTTTCTTTCATAATGCGTTAACGTTTTATCAATCTGCCGGTACCCAATATTTCTTGTTTTATTTTTGGTTCACCCATATAATATATATTGCCTTTGCCAAATATATTCACATCCAGCATATCCACTGCATATACATATAAATCGCCCACACCCGAATGCTCGCATTTGCAACGTTTTATAGAGCAGTTTTCCAAGTTTAGTTTACCGGTACCCAATAGCAAGATTTCGGCTTTTTGTATTTTTCCCACCATTGTAATGTTTCCGGCATTGGTATTTTCTATCTCCAACATGCCGGCATCCACCG
The DNA here is from genome assembly GCA_017555745.1 of Bacteroidales bacterium. Classification (GTDB taxonomy): domain Bacteria; phylum Bacteroidota; class Bacteroidia; order Bacteroidales; family P3; genus HGM05376. Next base: position 51,033 of record JAFZFU010000017.1, on the reverse strand, counting down.
ATTTCATACCCGATATATTACCTTTACCAATGTTTTCGATTCTCAGTTCCGGTGTTTTTATCTCGGTCATAAACTGTATGTTCGAACTGCTGTTATTTTTTATCATCACTATGTCGGTAGAGGCTATATCTATTATCAAACAAGTGGCTTTCTTTCTGTTTTTTTTGTATTTATCGTTTGGTTTTATCACCAATGTATTAACATCGACCACTATACTAAGCATATCATGAAGATATTCGTTGGTGGTAACATTAACATCGTTAACATCGGATTGCGAATAACGTATTTGAGCATCAATGCCGTTAATCTCTATTTTGGAGAAATCCAACACCCTTACATTTTGTGTGATTACATCGTTGTTTGCACCAACGGCATAGTTGTCAACTCCTACAAAAGCCAACACCATAGTGCAACATGATAAAAGAAATGTTTTCATAGCTAATAGTTTTATATGTTATTATTCAATAATTTGCAAATACTCTTTTTCTACAGTTGCTTGTACCATCATCGAAATGGAATCTATCTGTACAGCAAAGTTCCCATCTTTGGAAGACTTTATAATGTATCCTTCCATACCTTCGCAACTACCTGACAATACTCTTACTTTTTTGCCTTTCTTTAGTTCCGATATACTTTTTATAAACAATTCATATTCCGAAGATACAAGTAATTTCATATATTCTATCTCTTTTTCAGATACTATAGCCACATCGTCGCCGAACGTTATCACCCTCGAGACGCTCTTTTCACTATTTATCCAAAAGAGATCTTCTTTTACTATCTTACAAAATACATAAGTTGAAATAAGAGGCACGTCGACCCACTTTTTTCTGTCTTTCCATTTGTGCAATTCTTTTCTGGTAGGCAAATAGACCTCATACCCTTTGGATTGCAAAGAATTATAGACAACTTTTTCGTGTCTCGACATAGTTTTTACTGCCACCCATTGGGGTATTGTTTTATCAAGCATATCTCTGATTTATTTTTTTATGTAAGACATAAAGTCAAGATCCAAACTTATACTCAAAAAGAAAGTTACTTTCCAAACATCGGTGGTCTGATCGTCGATAGAAAAACCTGTAGGCAAAATATCACCTTCGTTGAAACCTTCTACCAATGCCTCATATTCTGCTACGTTGGCACCTATAGCCACATGAAAGAAATCTATAAACTTAAACGATGGTCCTATATAAAAGTTTTTGAAAAGGTTGGAACCACCAAAGCCTATATATAGTCCAAGGTCGTAAGAAAATTCTTGATCGAAACGTTTTATTTTTTTAGGAGTGTTAGTTATAGTATCCTTTATCGAAATATTGAAATAATTAGTAAGATCCCAAAGCATTACCGAAGCACCTGTAATAAAATCAAATTCAACCGTTCCAGAATTCTTATTGGTAATCTTATACACAGTTTCCAGTCCTCCATCCGGTTTTTCAATTTGTACGGGACGAGTACTCCAATCGGGAGTTCTATACAAACGCATAGCCAAACCTTGAATAACTCTTACCTTTTTCTTTTTGTTGGTAGCTTGTTTTATTTGAGCTTCAGCTTCGGCTGCTCTACGTTCGGTATATTTAAGAGCCTCATTGGTTTTAAGTATTGTGCGTTCTGCATCGTTGAGTTTTATTCTAAGAGTATCCACCAGCAAACGATAGTGTTCTCTCTCGATGGTTACCTTTTGATAGTCGGCCATTTGTCTGTCGAGCGATATTTCTTTTTCGGCAATACTCTTTTGCAAATATTCTATTTCTTTAGCTTTGGCTTCGATACTTACATTTTTTACATCCAACAATCCTTCCAATTTTACCTTATCCACATTGCTGTTGTTTATAGCATCTTGATATAGTTTTTCCTTTTCGTTAAAGAGTGTTTCTTTGTCTTGCAGTGCAGTTATCTTTTCCTCCAAAAGGTTATTTTTCTCTTTCAAACGTTGCTGATAGGACTCGTTGGTGCTAATAAGCGAATCACACAAACGTTCCAAATACAAAATACGACCTGTTTGTTTTTTGCTTATACCTGTATAATAAGACACTACACCGTCTAACGAATCTATAACTTTAAATAGATTATCAGACTTTGTACCTATATTTTTTATTGAATCGAGAGACTTTTCGAGAGTGGTAATGTATTCCACTTGTGCCTTATTTTCCTTCTTTAGATAAGTCATTTGTTGCAGCAAACTATCCAATGTGGCAAACGAAACACTATCGTTTGCATCAGTAGTATACTGCAACACATCGTATTGTTGTGCATTAAGATTGGGTAGCATGCAAAGCATAAAAGAAACCAACAAAGCACGTATATACTTAATATTTACATTTATATTCATCTTGTACTTATTTGCAAAAACACTAATTAGAATAAAGTTAGGATTGAGCTTTCTTCGATTCTACATACGTTTTAAGTCCACCTATAAGCAAATTGCCGGTTCGCTCTATAGGTTGATAAAACACACTCTCTTCTCGTACCTTACTTGAAATAACAACATGTTTATAATCTATCAGCGATAGATAATATAGCACTACACTGAGCACACACACACATTTGAGCAATCCTAAAACACCACCAAGAATGTTGTTAAGCACCCCCATCTTCATCAATTTTATCAATCCTTCAACACATTTACCCAAAAACAACGAAAGTAAATACACAGCTATAAAAGTGATAAAGAAGGCCACCAATACCGAGTACTCACCTTCGAGACCTATCAAAGTACTGACATACTTAGAAAATTTGACAGAACAAAATATACCTATCACCAATCCGATAAACGAACTTAATTCAAACACAAGTCCCTTGCGAACGCCCTTGTACACAAACCAAGCCATAGGAATAACCAGCAATATGTCCAACCAAATCATAAAAGTTATATATCGGTATAATTATTATATAATACTATGCTTTATCGTAATCCTTTTATCTTTTCGATAGTCTCCATCGGATTTTGAGCACCAAACACTGCACTGCCGGCTACCAATACATCGGCACCGGTTTCGTATAACTTCGAAGCATTATCAACCGATACACCACCATCTATCTCTATCAAACAATTCGGATTCTTTCTATTGCGAAGTTCATCTAATTGTATGATTTTATTGTATGTATTCTCGATATATTTTTGCCCTCCGAAACCAGGATTAACGCTCATAAGCAATACTAAATCACAATCTTGAACTATATCTTCCAACAACGATACAGGAGTATGTGGATTAAGAACAACGCCTGCTTTCATACCACTATCCTTGATATGAGCTATGGTACGATGAAGATGTGTGCATGCTTCGTAGTGCACTGTAAGAATATCGGCACCCACTTGCTTAAAACTTTCCACATATCTATCGGGGTCTACTATCATCAAATGCACGTCTAAAGGTTTTTGTGCATGCTTTTTGATAAACTTTATCACAGGTTGTCCAAACGAGATGTTGGGAACAAACACACCATCCATAACATCAACATGAAACCAATCGGCAGCACTATTATTTATCATTTCCACATCTCGTTGCAAATTACCAAAATCTGCCGAAAGCAACGATGGTGATATCATTTTATGTTTCATAATCACTACTATCTTTCTATTAAATGTTTCATTATTTGTACAGCATTGGTTGCTGCTCCTTTTCTGATATTATCGGCCACTACCCAAATATTTAAACTATTGGGTTGCGAATAGTCTCTTCTTATTCTTCCTACAAAGACTTCATTCTTGCTTTGTGCGTAAAGCGGCATAGGATAGATATTGTGTTCTATATCGTCTTCAACACACACACCTTTTGTGTTTTTCAAGGTTTCCACCACGTCTTCCAATAAATAATCGTTGTAAAATTCGATATTTACGCTTTCGCTATGTCCACCCATAACGGGTACTCTGACCACAGTAGCCGTTATAGCAATAGATTGGTCGCCCAATATTTTACGAGTTTCGTCTACCAACTTTTGCTCTTCGGTGGTATAACCATCAGCTTGAAAATCGCCGCCATGAGGAAATAAATTTCTATGTATCGGATGAGGATATACTCTCAAAGCTTCATCTTGTACGCCTCTTTCTTCGTTTTCGAGTTGTTGTATTGCTTTAACCCCTGTACCTGTAACACTTTGATAAGTAGATATTACCAAACGTTTTATTTTATATTTCAAATGCAGTTGCGATATGGCCAACACCATTTGAATGGTACTACAATTAGGATTTGCAATTATTCTATCGGTTGCTTTTATTGCATCAGAATTTACCTCAGGAATAACAAGTGGAATATCATTATCTTTACGCCAAGCCGAACTATTGTCAATAACAACTGTGCCATTGTTTGCAAACATGGGAGCATATTGCTTGGAGGTAGAAGCCCCGGCTGAAAACAAAGCATAATCAGGCTTTTGCGATATTGCTTCTTCGACCGACATTACTACCAATTTTCTGTTGGCGAAATCTATCTCTTTACCCACCGATTTGGCTGATGCTGCTACAATAATTTCATAGTCCGAAGAGGCAAAACCTTGCTCTTCTAACACTTTAAGCATCTCATTTCCCACCAATCCGGTTGCTCCAACCACTGCTATCTTCATTTCAATATTTACTTTATATTTATATCTAATTGATTATGTTTATTATAGTAAGTATAAAATATTTCAAACATAAATGCAAAATTACACATTTTTTCTTGCTTTTCAAATAGTTTGGAAAGATAATTGATTTCCCCTGCTTTTATTTATTACCTTTCCGTTGTTGTATATGAGTTTACCATTAACGAATGTTTTCTCTATCCTATTGTGGAACGTATAACCTTCGATTGGGGCCCATTTACACTTATACAACAAGCTATCATTCAACACAGGTGTAGTACTTTGAACATCTATCAATACCAAATCGGCATGATAGCCCTCACGAATAAATCCCCTATCTCCTATACCAAATATGGAAGCTTGATTATGACACATCTTATCAACAATCGTTTCTACCTTTACTTTACCTTGTTTCCATAATTCCAACATCATCAACAACGAATGTTGTATCGATGGCATACCCGACACCGATTGATAATACGGAGTTTCCTTTTCACTCAATAAATGTGGCGCATGATCGGTGGCTACAGTATCTATTCTACCTTCTTCCAATGCTTTTATCAATGCCTCCTTGTCCTCGATAGTTTTTATCGAAGGATTACAACGAATCTTATTGCCTTTCAAATCGTAATCTTCATCGCTAAACCATAAGTGATTGGGAGTTACTTCGGCAGTTATATGCTTATTTTCCAAAACATCGTTCGACAACAATTCCAACTCTTTCTTAGTAGAAAGATGTGCCAAATGAAATCTTGTTCCATATTTTTGAGCCAATCTTATTGCCTTTTCCGATGAGCGATAACATGCTTCTTCGTCTCTTATTTTGGCATGAATCGATGGATGTGGATTATCGCCATAAAGAGTTTTGTAATGTGCAGTATTGGCATTAATTACCTCTTCATCTTCGCAATGTGCTACTATAAGTTTTCCGGCTTCCTTGAATAACTTATCCAATACATCTGAGTCGTTTACCAACATATTACCTGTAGACGAACCCAAAAACAACTTAATTGCTGCATATTCGCTCTTATCTATCGACAACAATTCATCAATATTGGCATTTGTGGCACCAAGCATAAAGCCATAGTTTACCAACGACTTTTCCGATGCTATATGTTTTTTGTCATCCAATAACTCTTTAGTGGTTGTTTGAGGTTTCGTATTAGGCATATCCACCACCGATGTTACGCCGCCGGCAACTGCAGCCATACTTTCCGACTCAAAGTCAGCTTTATGTATCATACCCGGGTCTCTGAAGTGGACATGGGTATCTATAACACCGGGCAATAAATACTTACCCTTTGCATCTATCACTATAGTCTCTTCGGTAGCGAGTATATTATCCGATATTTCAGTTATCACTCCATCCTCGATAAGCAACGATGCTTCAAACACTTTACCCTCGTTTACTATAGTAGCATTTTGTATAAGATACGTTGTATTTACATTTTCTTCGTTTACCATCACTTGATATGTATTTTCAGGTTTCAATATATTTGTTTTCTGACTTTTAAATGCCATACTTTTATTTATTGTTTTCTATTATTTGTATTTCGTCTATCATTATCCAAGGTCTCAATCCCTTAGCTTCGTGCCACATAGGTATCTTTTTAATCGAATGGGCCACTATCTTTATATACTTCACTCCACTATGGTTGATAGGTATAAGCGAGTGGACCAATTGCGATACATTTTGTGCTTCATCTTCTGATTTAAATACAGTAGGTATAGTATAAGGTTCAGAATATGTTATACTATCAGCCGATACGAATATTTCTACATTCTTGGGAGCAAACACCCAATTTTCTGGAGTATGGGCAAATGCCACAGCTACATTTTTCAAATCAATAGGACGCATCAATTTTACCACTGCCACAAAATCGGAACCGGAAAATCCGAGCCAGCCTTTTTCCAAGTCGTCTGTAACACCAAATTCTCCATCAAACAATATCTTTTCCATATTCTTGTTGTATGGTGTGTTGGGTTTGTTTTCGTAATTTATGGACTCTATGAAATTGTAATTAAACTGCTCTTTAGCGACCAACGATGGTGTATAACCTTTTTTAAACGAACGAGCTTTCACCTCTGTAGACTTATCTATCACAAAAGGTTTCTTATATAATACAGACGTTTCGGTAGGTTCGCTACCATCCAATGTATATCTTATTTCGGCATTATCCACACTCGACAGTGTTATAGTCATAGGAGAGTCAAAACGTTTCAAATCTTTACTAATCAAAGGCATCGACAATATATTGCTTTCTATCACTGGCAACTTAATCATTCTAAAATCGAATGGACTATGATTCTTATTCTCGTATGCCACAAATCGCACCTTAAAGTTATACTTTCTATCCTTCAAAAGCATATCATCATCTATAGGTAATGCTTCGCCATTTCCCACACCAACGTTTTTATAATCTAAATTAACTATATAATTACCAGAATTATTAGCTTTATCATCTAACGAAATACTAAAATCAAAAGTACTATCTATGGCATCGAAAAATATTCCAATATTTTCGCCTCCTACACTCATCCATCTGGTATCGGTGCGATTACCACTCGACTGTTTTGGCTCGTATAAATCCACCATATCAGACAACTTCGCTTTATGTGTACCCATCTTTCCACCACGCTTGCGGTCGGTATAGGTTTCAGAATCATAACCAAACCATTGCACATCCGAAAACGCCTTAGACAACTCAAATGCCATACCTACTCGAGGAATGTTTCGCACAAGATCTGTTACCACAACCTCATTGTCTATCAATACATCGCCGGTACAATATACCACTATTGTTTGCATAACATCAAATAATTTGACTCCTTGATAATTCTGATAACCGGTCACCACATCAATATTCACGGTATATTTATCATTCTGCTTGTATGTAACGCCTTGCAACACTCTTGTAAGGTTGTTTAAGCCTATATTCTCCCAATGTGGAGATAGATTTTTATTTGCTATTTCGTTGGGTGTATATCGTTTTCCAAAATTCATCTTGGGCGAGGATTCGAATACATTTCTACCATCATATTTAAGCGATATTATTTCACCGGTATTGATATCAAATTCAAATGACATACCTTCATTAAACACTTGAAGTATATTGTTTATATTTTTAATATTCAATTCTTCAACCTCTATGGCATCAACCTTTTCTACTGCATTTTGTTCCTGCATTTGCAGTTCTGTTTTTTCGTATGGTTTAAGTTCTTGTTTTCTAAATGTAGGCATAGTCAAACCAAATTCCACAAAGTCGTATTCATATCCACGCTTACGTACTTTGGTGTTGTTTCGTTCCTTCAACGAGAATCGTATAAAATATTCTTCGCCTGCATAAGCTTTAAGTTGTGGTATTTGCAACTCAAAATCGGTCGATTCGCCCGACTTGGTAGTCAATGGTATATCGCCCGACACCACAGTAGGTTTCAAATTAGAATATATCATATACTCCATTCTAAAGTCTTTCAATGTCTTATACTCGTGGTTATTCTTTACCTTAAATCGTCCCTTACGCTTGTCTACATATTCTATTTCAATAAAACCGTGTAGTTTTTTAATCTCCGACAAATAAGGTTTTGCCACGCCTTTGGAATCTATAATACCTTGTATTTTTACATCTTCACCCTTGTTGGCATCATATATCTCCATATCATTCCAATAGGCTATAAAACCACCTTGCAATATATCATTTTGACGTATCTGCTTCCACATTTCTTGTGTTTTACCACCAAACGAGTTTCCTTGAGTACTACCATATTCACTCATTATCAACGACTGTAATTGTCTTTTTTGGATAAAGGCAAACATATCGTCCATTGTTTTATATTTTGTAAACACAAAGTCTGTGTTTGTTCCGGTTTCAGTTCCATTAAATACTATCGGACGCACTTTGTCTTTTTGGCGCAAGAACACATATGCATCTTCGAAACATATTCCATTCTCATTGGCATCGCCAAGCGACCAAGCCACTATAGAGGGGTGATTTTTGTCTCGTTCATACATATTCCTAACCCTGCCGATAAATGCCGACGAATAATCTTTGTTGGTAGACAATGTCCTATCAAAATGATAGGGTTGAATATTGGCCTCGTTGAACACATATATACCATATTCGTCGCACAAATCGTAAAAAATAGGATGAACGGGAAAATATACAATCCTCACTGCATTGATGTTATTATCTTTCATCATTTGCAATTCTGCTCTCATATTTTTCTCCGAAAAACCGCCCATCATAGCAGTGTAATCAGAATATACAACACCTCTAATCTTTACCTTATTGCCATTTATCACAAGTATTCCTTTAGAGTAGTCTATATTACGGAAACCAACCTTTGCAGCCATCATTTCCTCTGTTTCCATATTCTTATTCTTCAAACGAATGATAATCGTATAAAGATTGGGATTATACTCGTCCCAAGGTTCCACTTTTGGCAATGTTCGAGCAAAATTGACATCAGTAGCAAAACGTTTTTCAAACTCTGCCCACTTCCCCATTCTATCTACCTCTTTACCCTTATCGTTAAGAACCATTACCTCTACATAATATTCACCTTTCTTCTTATGATTTTCGAGACTTACGGTCATTTCTATTTTACCGGCACCGGTAGCCTGTATATAGTCACACTCTACCGAATAATCTGATATATTGCATATCGGTTTGGCATACAAAGCCACATCTCGCTCTATACCGGTAAGCGACAATGGTATCTTTGATTCTAACAACGAACCATTGCTGACACTTTGTAATTGTATCAATATATTATTCTTCTTTAGCCCCTTCTTATCCCAAACAAGATACGGCGTAATATCAAATTCCGATGGTGTTTTGCTATCTTCGCTATAACCCACATATTTACCATTTATCCATACGGTATATGCACCGCGAGCTGCACCTATATACAAATAACATATTTGATTTTTCCACTCCTCTCCTATCTCTATTTCTTTGAAATACAAACCAACGGGATTTTCCACAGATTGCACGCTAAGCATATTTTTAAGAGGCAATGCCTTTACCTTATTACCATTAGTTTCCCATCTACCCGGCACATTTATCGCAGACCACGCCCCGATGTTCATACTATCGATATTGACATCTTGTCTTCCTAACACCTCTCCTTTCTTTAATACAAATGCCCAACTTCCATTCAAACTCTTGTATGCCGACGATTCTTTGTATTTCAATGCCTTTGCAACCCTATCATTGTCATACGGCACCACATTTACTCGAGGATAATGCTTATTATATTCAAATGTCGTTCCCTCTCCTATTTCTTCATCTAAATCCTGACAATAAGCCACGTCAAATACAGTCAACAACAACAGCAAATATATCAATTTCTTTATCATCTCCATTTTCTATTTTTCTATTACCAATGTATAACTTATGTATAACTTAACTATGACATTTTTATTGTTCAAAAGCCTTCCAAAAATTGCATCACAAATAAGCACTCACCCTATGCTTTTACATATTGTGATAGTAAATAAGCAAGCAAAGACAGAGACATAGTTTTAACACCTTGCAATCATTATCTATTTAACCACAAGAACCTATTATTCCCCAAAATGAAAGAAAAGCCTCAGGTCGTTTACCCGAGGCTTAAGAATATCTATTGTACCAATATCAAAATATCGTTTTTTTCACCTTTCACCACACCCGAATTAATTTCAAAGTATATTGTTCGATTTTCGCTGTCTAGTACACGTATCTTACCTTTTTGCAAAGCCGATATTATAGGAGCGTGGTTATTTAATATCTCAAACAAACCATCTACACCCGGCAACTGTATCAACGACACATCGCCTTCATACACATTTGCATCGGGTTTTATTATCTTTACCTTCATCTTATTTATTTTTTGTTAGCTTCAGCTAAAAGTTTTTCACCTTTTTCGATAGCTTCTTCTATCGAACCCACAAGCATAAATGCTGCTTCGGGTAAGTGGTCTACCTCGCCATCAAGTATCATATTGAAACCTTTGATGGTTTCTTCGATAGTTACAAACTTACCTTCCAATCCGGTAAATGCTTCAGCCACGGTGAATGGTTGCGACAAGAAACGTTGTACACGACGGGCACGCGATACTACCAACTTATCTTCGTCCGAAAGTTCTTCCATACCCAATATCGCTATAATATCTTGCAACTCGTTGTAACGTTGAAGTATCTCTTTAACACGTTGTGCGGTATTGTAGTGCAATTCGCCCACAATATTTGGCGACAATATTCTGGAAGTAGAATCCAATGGATCCACAGCCGGATATATACCCAATTCCGATATCTTTCTACTCAATACTGTTTGTGCATCGAGGTGAGCGAAAGTAGTAGCCGGAGCGGGGTCGGTAAGGTCGTCGGCAGGCACATATACTGCTTGTACCGATGTGATAGAACCACGTTTGGTAGAAGTAATACGTTCTTGCATCAAACCCATTTCGGTAGCCAATGTAGGTTGATATCCCACAGCCGAAGGCATACGACCAAGCAATGCCGACACTTCGGAACCTGCTTGAGTAAAACGGAATATATTATCGATAAAAAGCAATATATCTCTACCGCCGGTCTTTTCATCACCATCGCGGAAATATTCAGCCAATGTCAATCCCGACAATGCCACACGTGCACGTGCTCCCGGTGGCTCGTTCATCTGACCGAACACTAAGGTACATTTCGAGTCTTTGAGTTTTTCGGTATCTATCTTATCCAAATCCCAATCACCTTCTGCCATACTCTTTTCAAACTCTTCGCCGTATTGTATTACCCCCGACTCTATCATTTCGCGCAATAAATCGTTACCTTCACGGGTACGTTCGCCAACGCCTGTAAATACCGACATACCGGAATACTTCTTGGCGATATTGTTGATAAGCTCCATAATCAATACGGTCTTACCTACTCCTGCACCACCAAACAAACCAATCTTTCCACCTTTCGAGAATGGTTGTATAAGGTCGATCACCTTAATACCGGTATATAATATCTCTTGACTTGTAGATAGATTTTCAAATTTAGGAGGCTCGCGGTGTATACCATATCTCTTTTCGTGTACGGGATTTGGCATACCATCAATGGCATTACCTATCACATTAAACAAACGTCCGTTGATGTTTTCGCCTACAGGCATAGATATAGGACCGCCCAACGATACAACTTCCATTCCACGTTGAAGTCCGTCGGTGGTATCCATCGCTATGGTACGCATTGTATTTTCACCAATATCTTGTTGACATTCAAATATTACTTCTGTACCATCGGGGCGTTTTACAACCAACGCATCATAGATATTAGGCAGTGTTATACCGTCGTCGAATGTTACATCCACAACAGCTCCTATTATCTGCGAAATCTTACCTTTACATTCAGTTTTCATATTATATTGTTTGTATTTTTTGCATCTCTAATAATCTGCGAATTTACGATATTATTTTGATTCGTGAAAGCATTTTCTAAAAAAAAATCCACACCTTTTGTTTATATTATTTATTTACATTATCTTATACATTTTACCGGGAAGGCATTTTATTATATTTTTTAGCTCCAAAGTAAGCAATATTGATGCTATTTTTGGCAAAGATAACTCACATTTTAGCGAAATTTCGTCTAATGTAAGCTCTCTATTTTGCAACAACAAATCGTATATTATCTTTTGTTCGGGTGTCAGCTCTACAAACATCGAAGTTTGCACACTCTCGCGTTTGCCATTCTTCTTCCACCCCATTATATAAAACAAATCTTGTGCCGATTGCATTAAGTGTGCCTTATTATTTTTTATTAAGTTGTTACAACCCTCCGAATATTGGTCGCAGACTTTGCCCGGCACTGCAAATACATCTCTGTTGTAGCTTCCGGCCACTTCGGCGGTAATAAGAGCTCCACCTTTTTTGGCTGCCTCTATCACCACCACAGCGTCCGACAAAGCCGCTATTATCCTATTACGTGATGGAAAATTGTGTGGGTCTATCTTTGTGCCTGTCATATATTCGGTAAGCAAACCTCCGTTACCCAACATCTCGCGGGCAAGACTTACGTTCTCATTGGGGTAAATCATATCCAAACCGTGGCCCAACACTCCCACCGTAGGTAAACCATTTTGTAATGCCATACGATGGGCAAGAGTATCCACACCATAAGCCAAACCACTGACTATCATTACATTTTCGTTTTTAACATCGGCAATGAGTTCCTCTACCACTCGGCGGCCATAATCGGTAGCCTTGCGTGTACCCACTATACTTATTATCTTTTGAGAATTAAGATTGGCTGTTCCTCTGTAATACAACACAATAGGATTATCGCTACATTCGGCACGTTTAAGCCTTTGTGGATATTCCGGACTGTTATATGTCAATATCTTTACATTATTTATAGAAGCATACTTTATCTCTTTTTCAGCTTCGGCAAACATCGACTTCGACAATATGGCGTCTATTATGTTTGTTCGTTTGCCAAATACAGTCTCCAACCCCTTGCGTGTTTCAATAAAGAGGTTTTCAGGCTCTTCAAACACCTCCAGCAACTGATGCGCTGTTTTACACCCTATACCCGGCACCATACTTAATGCAATCCAATATATTTCTCTATTTTCGCTACCCATTTATCTACGTTTTCTATATATCCAAATTTATCTTGAGTGTATTACACACTTTTCGGTCTATTGCACCGAGACTACTATTTATAAATCAAAAAAACAGTGTTTCGCTTATGAAAGCTTTCGTTGCACGATTTCCATTTTTTGGCAGGCATAGTCTTGATATACTGAGTGTTTAAACTAATATCGCAAGCCACACACACCAATGTGTTGCCCGAACAGGTATCAGCCAATGTTTGCAACAGCTGATTGTTGCGATAAGGTGCTTCGATGAATATCTGTGTTTGATTTTCTTTAAACACCCTCTCTTCCATCTTTTTGATGGCTTTTATTCGTTCGTTTTTATCGATGGGCAAATATCCCACAAAACTGAAATTTTGCCCGTTAAAGCCCGATGCCATCAATGCCATCATCAACGAGGATGGCCCCACAAGTGGAACAGTATCAATATTTTTTCGATGAGCAATCCTCACTATTTTGCTACCCGGATCGGCTATGCAAGGCAATCCTGCTTCTGACAACAATCCTATATTATGCCCCTTATCTATGGCATCTAAATAATTGGCAATATCCACTTCCTGAGTATGCTCGTTGAGAAGATAAAACTCGGTATCGTCGATGGAATGCACATAACCGGCTTTTTTCAAAAACCTACGTGCTGTACGCAACTCCTCCACTATAAAGGTGTTGCAAGTATTTAATAATTCGCTGTTATATGCAGGCAACGACGTTGCAAGATTTTCGTTGCCTATGCTTACAGGAAACAATATCAACTTACCACGGGTCTGTTCTCCTTTCAATTGGCTTTCCATATCCATTTTGTAAACGATATTTATTTTACCGATTATCTTCTATATTTCAAACATATACCACTTTTTACTTAAAGTCGTATTTTATCATATCTTTTTGCAGTTGAATAAGCAATCCGCCTTCTGTTTCCTTCTTTATCAACTGTTCGATATTAAAATCGGTTTTCACCAATTTATTATAGCGTTTGTAGTAGTTCATAACACTTTGCAAACCGGCATAAGCATAGTCGCTTTTAAATAGTTTATTATTTGTTGTCAAGGCTTTCTTTACCCAACCGCCAATGTAATACGTAAGCATATCGGGCGAAGATTTAATAAAAGTAACTATCTTTTCGTCCATAACTATCGACACATCATCGCTTAGGGTAGCCCAATCAACAAGAAACTTTTTGGCTCTTGCCTGCTCTTCTTCAAATATATTGGGCGACACATTTTCCAACCAATTTACACATTCCATAATATTGTGGTTGTAAGGCTCACAACTTTCGGGAGTTGTAAATTCGTAATCGGGGGTTGTAAATTTGGTTCCCTCCATTGTTTGAGCGTTGACTCCTAACACAAATACCATCAGCATCAATGCCGATACTACTTTACTCATATTCATATTTTATCCTTTTATTTTATTAATTATCACTTATTTACATATACATATAGTATATAATATACCTTGCAAAGATACATTTTTTTTTCAAATCGACAAAACTCTTTCCATTATTGTCCTATTGCAACAATGAAATAACAAGGAAAATTTGACGGTAGGGTGTCGCGAGAATAAGACCCTATTGTCAGCAGATTGATGATATACCATCAAAAGAATGAAACCCGGGTGTTTTTGAGAGGGTAAAACATTAAATCACTATACCATTATATTACAACATATTATATAGGCATATAAAAGTATTGCTATAACATATATTTTTCCTCACGAGGATGTACAATTTTCCTCACGAGGATGTACAATAAACTACGCGATGGTGGTCAATCTTCCTCGCCAGGGAAAATCAAAAACACGTAGGTGTTTCAAACTTTGGCTGCCCGCCATTGCAAAGCCATATTGTATCAACAAAAAAAGTTTTGTATTTTTTTGTACAACACTTGGTTAGACCAAAAATATTTGTTACCTTTGCACACGATAAAGCATACGTACATACAATGTCTTTTAGGCATACAATGTATAGTAATGCAATAAGTTAGAACATTTTTTATTATTCCTCTGTATGAGGAAAAAAACATTTATTTATGAGCAAACAGAAAAAGGAGAATAAAAAAATAACATCAATAGTGAACAACAATACCGTTGTTTGGGTCTTTTTCTGTTGTATATTTGTTTCACTTAATACTTTATTTATACAATGATGACAATACCAAATTTGGACGAGTTGATATTATCGGCTCTACGCGAAGATATTGGAGATGGCGACCATAGCACATTGGCCTGTATACCCTCCGACTATCAAGGCAAAGCACAAATGGTGGCAAAAGCCGAAGGCATTATTTGTGGTATCGAGGTTGGAAAACGCGTGTTTGAACTCGTTGACCACAACACACGAGTAACCACACTGTTGAAAGACGGCGACAGAATAAAAAAAGGCGACCTTATAATGATAGTGGAAGGTGCTTCGGGGTCGATACTTACTGCCGAACGCACTGCACTTAACTTTATGCAACGCCTCAGCGGTATAGCCACACAAACAAACTATATGGTGGGTATGCTTGAAGGGTTGCACACTCGTTTGTTAGACACTCGAAAAACCACACCAAATATGCGTTTGTTGGAAAAATATGCCGTTAAAACAGGTGGAGGAACAAATCACCGTATAGGATTATACGATATGATTATGCTAAAAGACAACCATATAGACTTTGCCGGCGGCATATCGCAAGCCATACAACGCACACACGAATACCTAAAAGCAAAAGGAAAAGACCTAAAAATAGAAATAGAAGTTCGCAATATGGACGAATTGGAAGAGGTTATGACAGTGGGCGGTGTGCACAGAATAATGCTCGACAACTTTACTCCCGAACTATTAAAACAAGCCGTTGAACGCATTGGCGGAAAATACGAAACCGAAGCTTCGGGAGGTATTACGCAAGATACATTGCGCAACTATGCTCAAACAGGCGTCGACTTTATTTCGGTGGGGGCTCTTACACACCACATAAAAAGTTTAGATATAAGTTTGGTAAGCTACAACTAATTCGCACATAAGTGAAACCGAAGAATATAAACATCGAACAATTGTATCGCAATTACGCACGCAAGGCACTATATTGGCGCCCTACACGCACGTTTTTGCACTACATCAGAAAGTTGGTGCTGCCCGGCTTTCAAGGGGTACCGTTGTTCGATGTGCTTAAATTCTTCATCAAAAGCCTTTTGCGCGGTTCTATCATCACACGGGCCAAAGCGCTGAGTTTCTCGTTCTTTATGGCGTTGTTTCCTATGTTGCTGTTTATGTTTACACTTCTGCCCTATTTCCCCGTACAGGGAATACTGGAAGAACTATACACAAACCTACAAGAAATACTCCCAACAAACATATATTCGTCTGTAATACAAACAATCAACGAGGTATTCAGCCACAAACACAACACACTGTTATCGGTGGGTTTTTTGGCCACTCTGTTTGTGTCCGTTAATGGTATGGACTCTATCATTCAGGCCTTTAACCACTCATCAAACACTATAGAAAGCCGCAGTTTCTTAAAACGGAAACTTATATGCCTATACTTGGTGATAATACTTTATTTCCTTATCACCTTTGTATTGTCGATAATGCTGGGCTACAAAAAACTTATGTTATACTTTACCGATATGGGAATCCTTACAAAAAACTTTTGGTACTATGCCCTCAACGTAGGCAGATGGATAATATCGGTGGGACTTACTATGGCATTGATTTCGAGCATATACTACATAGCACCCGTAAAGAAACAACGCTTGGGGTTTGTTTCGGCTGGCTCCACCCTATCCACCATACTGTTTTTCTTGACCACAGGTGGTTTCAACTTCTATATCAGCAACTTTTCGAAATACAACGCCTTATATGGCTCCATAGGAACACTGATTATTTTTATGCTGTGGATATACCTCTCGGCGTGTATACTGCTTATAGGCTACGAACTTAACATCAGCATAGCCAACAGTAAGATACACCAAAACCTTTTAATGAAAGAAGAAGAATATTAATAACACAAAACAAAAACATACATTATAATATTATGGAAATAAATATCAAAGAAGGAATCGAAAATACATTAACCAAAACTGTTGGCGAACGTGATTCGGCTGCCAACCACGGCTCGGGATTGCTACCCGTTTTTGCCACTCCGGCAATGGTGGCCTTTATGGAGCAAACAGCTCACCTTAGTGTGGGCGATTTATTGCCTCAAGGATACACCACCGTGGGCATCGAAATTAATGTAAAACACATTAAAGCAACTCCTATGAATATGCAAGTGCGCTGCCAATCAACACTTACAAAGGTTGACGGCAAACGCCTATACTTCGACATAAAAGCATACGACGAGGTGGCTCAAATTGGCGAAGCAACACACATAAGATACATTGTGGAAAGCGAAAAATTTATGAGCAAAATAAAATAATACATACCATCAAAAAACTAGTGTAAGATGATCATAGTAAAATCAAATAAAGGAATATTGAAGGAAAGCAAGCCCGCGCAAGGCAAATCGTTCAAGATGATAGCCAAAACAATGTTTGGTTTCGAAGAGATTTTGGCCGACGAGCTTAGAGCATTGGGCGCCGAAGATGTGCAACCAATCAACAGAGCCGTGTCTTTCACCGGCACAATGGATACGCTATACAAAGCAAACTACTGTTGCCGCACAGCACTGTCGATTTTGAAACCCTTCGCCGAATTTGAAGCAAACAACGAAAATGAACTCTACGACAATGTTTACGCCATAAAATGGGAACAGATATTAGACGTAGACTGCACTTTCTTTTTTGAATCAGCTGCCAACAGCAAGATATTTACAAACTCATACTATGCCGCACTTAAAACAAAAGACGCCATAGTGGACCGCTTTAAGAGAATGTTTGGAAAACGTCCGACGGTAGACACCGAAAACGCCGACTATAAATTCAACATACACATATACGATAACAAAGTTACACTGCTTATGAACAGCTCCGGCGAGTCGCTACACAAACGCGGATACCGTCAAGGCGTGGGCATTGCACCTATCAACGAGGTGTTGGCTGCCGGACTTATACAACTTAGCGGATGGAAAGCCGACAGCAACTTCTTCGACCCTATGTGCGGATCGGGCACTATACTTATCGAAGCAGCTATGTATGCCAACAACATACCGGCACAATACTACCGTAAGAAATTCGGCTTTATGAAATGGAAAGAGTTCAACGTAAGCGAATGGAAAAGCGTAAGAGAACGTGCCGACCGCGGTATACGCGATTTTGAATACGAAATATGGGGCAGCGATATAGACCTTAAAGTATTGGAACAAGCCGAAAAAAACCTACGATTCACAAAACTGCACCACGACATTATGTTGTTCAACGAATCGTTTGAAAACCAAGAAGCACCCGAAGGAAACTGTATGATTATAACAAATCCACCATACGGCGAACGTATAGCTATAGAAGACCTAAACAAACTATACAGCACCATAGGCGACCGCTTTAAAAGCTTTGGCGAAGGAAAAACAGCCTGGCTGATAACATCCGACTTCAGAGCTATGAAAAACATTGGTTTAAGACCATCACGAAAAATACAACTATACAACGGTGCGCTGGAATGCCGTTTCTTAAAGTTTGAACTATACGACGGTTCTAAAAAAGCAAAATACCAAAACAACCAATAATACTCCGTTTTGCACACACGCGCAATCATCCCATATATGCAACGAAAAAAAAGACATATATGGGATTTTTTTTTGTACACACCATTACACCCAAAACATAACACCACACCCCAAACAGTGTACACACTCTTTTTCCATACATAAATATCGATATCATATTATATATATATATAATAATATAAAAGAAAACAGAAGGTAGGGAGGTAGGGAGATAGGGATGGTAGGGAATTGGTATATCGTTAATAACTTTTTTTATTATTTTATTTGTTATTTTTAATAATTTTACACTTCATAAATAACACTTCCACCAGTTATATGATTGAAAAAAGATTGATTTTTTCATACAAGAGATATTAACGACAAAAAAAATAAATATTATGGCAAGAACAGAAAGAAACACAAAGAGAAAAGACGAAGAAATGAACGAACTATCGAGAAAAGAAATCATCAAACTGTTGGAAACAACATACCAAAAGAAGTACAACACATTAGTAGAAAGAACAGAATACAAGTACAAATTCGACCGGCAAGAAGCCGAAGACCTTGTACAAGAAGTATTTTTAGAAAACTTTGAAGACTGCAAATACAAGGGAAAAACAGATGCCACAATGGAAACCTACCTGTTTAGCTGCATCAAAAACAGAGCATACGACAAATACCAAGCAACCAAGAAATACACATACAGCCGCATTGACAACGAAAAACAAGAAGACCTACTTCAGGACTACTATTTTGAAGATAAGGAAGCAACAGAAGAATACAATAACACAATAAAAACATTGCGCCGCGAGCTTAAAAAGCTAAATCCACAACAAGCTGAAGCAATCAATTTGTTCTACTTTCAAAAGAAATCACAGAAAGAGATAGCTCAAAAATTAGGCTGCAACACAGGCGCAGTGGAACAACTTATATACCGAGCCAAAAAAAAGATACAAAACAGCAGCACTTTAAAATGCTACTTTTAGGGTAAAAAAGGATATATATAGGCAACATTTGTATCACCTGCCCGCAAGCAGGTGATACAATTTAAAACTAAATCTAAAAAAAATTCACATTTCAGCGTAAGATTTTGAAACTTTTTCAGACTAACATACGAAGACTTTGAAAAACATCTTAAAAAGTCCTCAAGAGTTCTTTGACATCTTGTGCAAAAACACACCCGGGCACATCGATGCCGGTAAGTTTTTAAAAAACGTGTTGTAAACAACACACAAAAAAAAAGGTAGTCAAACCAATTACAAATAAAGAATTAATTCAATTATAAACTTAAAACAAAATTATAATGAATAAACCCAAAGTAATCATCAGTGATTTCGACCTTACATTGGTTGACGTTACATCAATAGAGAAAGATTTCAGATCGCGAAACAAGGAAGTACGCAAACAAATGGAAAAGGTAGCCAAAACATTACCATTGGTTGACGGCTGGGAAACAGTATTACAAATACTTAGAGCAAAAAACATACCGTTTTTCATTCTTTCCAACAACCAAAAAAACTTCTTAGAAAAAATGAACAAGTGGAAAAATATCAATGCTTTTCACATCATAGGAAGATACGGCACAAAGGCAACTTATCCATACACCGAAGCTAAAGTACCACCCAAAAGCGTAAAACTACAGCAAGCCGAGGAAATATTATTGCAGACTTATCCCGATTTGAGGCGCGAAGAAATCATTTACATTGGCGACCAACTAAAAGACATAGAGCAAAGCAAGATATTTGGTTGCCAAGCAGGTGGTTGTTTGTGGTGCTCCAGAGAAAAGGACGAACTACTACATTCAAACGCCGACTATTTATTCGAAACTCCAACAGACTTATTAAAGTTGGTAGCATAAACCATTTTGACAGATTGAACTTTTCATCACAGGGGGTAGCCTAAAAAAACTACCCCCTTTTTTTAGACAAATTTAATAAATTAAATATATATAAAAATGAATAAAAAATTTAACACCGTGGAAGAGGTGAAGCACAGTAGCCTACCACAAAACGAAGAGGTAGAAACATTGAATTGTTTCGTTAATTGCAGATGGGGTATTACACCCGAAGATCTTCCCGAAACGGGCAAACACAACATAATAACCCAATGGGAGAAGTATGTGTGTATGGGAGATTTCTTTAACAGCGATTTATTTATAGGTATTGATTTTTGGGGCGATTTGCCAAAATTATGCCTAACCCACAACCCTAAAGAATACAACACCACAATACCTATATTGGCAACCGAATATGGTGCCGGCGGGGTGTATTATTTTGAACCCGACAAGAATTTTTGGTACACACAAACAGAAGCAGAAGCAAACTATCAAACAGATTTATACAAAGCCGAATTTGTGATAGCAAAACTGCTAACCGAAATACATTGTCAGATAATTATAACCAAAAAAATAATTATCAAAGAAAATCCGATATCAAGAAAAATATATCCATTTTCTTAAAAAAATATATTCATTTTCCGGAAAAAATATATTTTTCTTGATATTTATAAATATAATAATTAAATTATTAATAAATAAAATAAAATGGTAAAATTAAAATTAGAAGCCAATGTAGCTCGAATTGACTTCGTAAAAAAGAGCAACAACGATTGCTCAGAGCATAAAATAATGGTTAAACTAAAAAAATAATTTATGGTAAAAATAGTTACAAAAATTAAGAGAACCTCAAACATAAATGATTTTGAGGCTATGGTTTACCCCACATCTCTTGCGGGTAAACAATGTGGAGCGATGAGAGTAAATCGCTCATTGGTAGAGGGAATTGACGAAAATAAGTTGTACAGAATCAGTTTCAACAACAGCACTGTGGGCTACAATAATGTTGCTACAATAACCGATATTGAGCAAGTAGAAGACCAAACAGTTAACTACAATCTGTTTAAAGTAACCGGCACTGTTAGCGACATTAAAGAGACTAGCAAAGGTACTTTAATAACCGTTGCTACCGAAGATGGCACGGTGATAAAAGGCGGTGCGTGGAAAAACATTTGGGGAGATAATTCTACTGCTGCAAACATCAACAAAGGTGATAAGGTTGAGTTTTTTGGCGAAGTGGCAGTATTCAATAGCAGCGAATATGTGCGCTACAATTTCAAACCATTTCAAGAAACTGCTAAACAGGCAGTTAAAAATCTTATTGATCAAAGATACAGTGTATCCGGCACTACCCAAACATTTGCAACAACAGCTACTGCAAACGTAAGTGTTGCCGAACAAGAAGTAAAAAATGCTCAAACCGAAATGCAAAAACTTACCGCACAATTAATTGCAAAAGGTTGGGCAGTAGAAAATGCACCTCTATCACCTTGCACCGCAATAGGGTTTCAACCTACAGTGAAGAGCAAAGATAACTGTGTGAATATCATCGATATTCGTGGTTTGGAAGCTATACTTAAAAGTGATGCTTTGCAACAGGCAAGCAAAAAATTATTCTCTTTGAAAAAGGGCGTTGACGCAGAGTATAAGAGTTGCAAGGAGCAACTTCCGGCATTTGTGCCTATGGGGCAAGTGAACTCAAAACAACGCACAAACGAAACTTGTTCAAGCAATGGGTTGGTATTCTTGGATGTGGATAATATAGAGTTCGCATTATGCGAAAAAATATTGTCATACATTAAAGAAAACGAGGAGATTAACTCTAAAGTATTATTATGGAACTTGAGTCCGTCACGCAAAGGGTTTCATTTGGTTTTCACCCCATTCTCTGACGTAGCAGCTACTATAGTGGCAAACCAAGAGCACATTTGTACGTTAATAAACTCGGCATTGGGTTGCGAAATAAAAGCTGATGGAAGTTGTACACAATTTAGCCGTGCAAGTTTTCTAACATCAGAGTATTACTTGGGAGGTGCTGCAGCAGTGTTGTCGGCAGACAATCCAACGGTATTGCCACAAATAGAAACAGGAGTGGTGTATAAACCTGCGGCAAAAGAAAAGGTAATCAAAAGAACCAAAACAGCTGACGGTTTACCATTCGAAGCCGGTGAATATCCTGATATTGACGATATTTCAATTTACATCGATGTTGAAGATTTTCAAACTTTAGAGTACTATGCTTATGAGAATGAATATGTAGAGACTAAGCGTCACGATTGGTGGAAGAAACTTGGAATACGTTTTCGTTCAAAGGATTATACACAAACCTTGGCAGAGCCTATCTTTGACTATGCTATGGAATATGTTCAGTTTTTGCCTGAATATAAAGACACAGTGGATGACCCAATAAACAGTAATGAAGCTTATGACGCATTTATGTGGGCATTTAAAAAAGAAAATTGGGTAAACCATACTACACCTACTACCGAAATAGCCGACGAAGATTTGCCTTTGGCATTACGCCCAAGTACCACTGTTGAAGATTTTGTGTACCGTTTTGCAGAGTACGAAGATGATATGCCACGTTTGTTTGTTGACAATTCAACCACATACTTTATTGAAAAGAAAAACCTTAACGCTTTACCCATACAGATAATGAGTACAGCAGGATTGTTAACTGCGTATACTTCGGGAGTGAAGCATAAAGACTATACGGAACGTGTGTACAAAAACGCACTTCAGATAATACCTGTTGCTTCTACAGGTACGGGTAAAAGTACGTGTACAGAAAATTTTGAGGGAGGATTTGGGAAGACTATGTTTGAGGAATTTGCGTTCTATAAAACATACGAAGAAAAAAACGACGAAACAACAAATAGTTGTGTGGTAATAGGAAATGGAACAGCCGCAAAAGCGAAAAAAGAAATGTTTCGTGCTAATAATAACAACTTTGAAACCCCTGTAATGTACGTGCAGTGTAGTGAGGTTGGTTTGTTTCGCAAACAGCAAAAAAGTCAACACGGTGGGTTGGATTTTGAAATCATCAAGAATGGTTATGATGGTGATAAATACGAGTGTGGTACGGCAGGTAAAGATGGTGTAAGTGGATTTATCCGCAACTTGCATCTATCTTTAAACATTAGTGCTACCGTGTCTGCTATCAGAATGCATACACCTACAGAGGCATTAAACGATGGAGCAGCAAACAGAATGTGTTTTTGCTTTTTCAAGAAAGATTATTATATAGATCCGATTACCGGACACAAACAAAAAATAAAAACAGTGGCACAGCCTTACAACTCTGAAGCTATAGCACAATATGTGGATTGGGCTCGTAGGCAACAAGGATTGTTGGATTTTGCCGAAATCTTCGGTGATGTAGGTGATGAAAACAACACTATCTATGAATATTTTGATATTCACTGCATTAAAGGTTATGAATATTTAAAGGATCTGACCGAAAGAAATTACGTATCGGCAATGCGTGTTGTTCGTGAATATTACTTGATGGATTTATACGAAAAAGGTTACAATCTAATAGAACACGAGGGTAAAACAAAAGTTATTAAAGATAATATCATAACCGACTTGCCAAAGGCAGAGCCTTGGATGATTTCGTTGGTAAAACTTTGTTATGAATACTTTGTGTACGGCGCAAATAAGATATTTGGAAAAAAAGCTGCCTATTTAAACGCTAAACATAACGATATAGATAACGATATAGATAGCGGCAGCAAGCAAAAGAAAATGATGTATAAAAACATATACGAAGCTTTGCCTCAAAGTTTTAGTCGCGAGCAATTGGTAGACGTTGTTATCACTAACTTTGGCAAAACAAAAAAAACAGTTGAAAACATTGTTACTAACTGGAATAAAAATCAAGTGTGGAAGTTTGATGATGCTACTAAGTTGTTCTCTAAAATATAACTATGGACAACGGACTACGGACTATGGACAACGGACTACAGACTACGAGACTACAAGTCAACGAGACTACAAGTGGCTGCCGCACCACACTCGTTGACTAATTGTCTCATTAAACAGATTGGTAGAAGTTTGTATAGAGGGATATAGAGGGTATAGAGGGTATAGAAGGTATAGAGAGTATAGAAGGTATAGAGAGTATAGAAGGTATAGAAGGATATTCCGTGATTCCGTAAATCCGTAATTCCATAAAAAAAGCCCGATGTTTCACAACACCGAGCTATTGGCTTTTTTCAATAAAAATTTGTTTTAATAAAACTCAATTATTAGTATTTTATTGTGCAAAATAGAAATATTTTTTCATTTTTTCTGTATTTTCCAAAATTGCCTACTATTTATATATAAAAGGACAACGGACAAGCCTTCCCTTTATTCCTCCTAAAGGAGGGAAGATTAAATGCCCCCTTTAGGGGGGGGAGCTTCCAAGTCCTCAATAATAATTAAATTAAAACAATTAGGAAGATGGGAAAGATTATTTTAAAATCACAAGAGCAGAAGGTAAACTTCTTAAAAACAAACACATTAGAAAGTGCTTACGTGTTGCGTCCAATAAGCTACAGCACTATTACGAACAACGATTTGGTAGAAAAAATAACAAGAACCAGTTATGTACCCAAATCAGCAGTATCGGCCACATTGGTGGCACTAACCGAAATGATGGAAAACTATTTAATGGAGGGACACAGACTTCAGTTGGATGGTTTTGGAACATTCAGTTTAACCGTGGATGGCAATGTGGCTAAAACAGCCCAAGATGCAGGTATAGAAAAGCAATTCAACAAATTGAAAATCAATTTCAATCCTGCCGTTGAATTGAAAGAAAAATTAGCCAATGTGGATGTAGAGCTGGACGGCATTTGGCGTTGTGTGGACATAGAAGCAGAAAACAAAGTGTATGAGCGCATCAATCAAAACCACGACGGAGTGGAACTCCCCGACGGTGATGGCGAAGAAGCAGTAAACCCCGACGGTCCTGACAACAATGGTGGTGGCGGTTTTGCAGGATAATAAATAGTAAACGATTTTCTTTTTAGCCATTTATTTTTTAAGATGTGGAAGCCAATTCCACATCTTTTTTTTTATTGCCTGCACAGTCCACTACCAACCCTACCTCCCTACCTACCCTACCACCCTACCTGCTGTGTTCTTTCTTGAAAGTTGTAGTCTGCCCCCCAAAAAAATAAGAGGACAGATTTAAAAGCAATCCATCCTCTTCACCTTTATAATAATGTTTTTGTTTTCGCCTAAACTACTTTAGTTGAAGTTTCTAAAGTCGTAGGTTATTGTACCTATTTGCTGTTCGGGGGCATCGGGGTTTGGAGTAAACTTTGCCGCCATAGCAGCTTCTTTTGCTTTTTGTAGCAGGTAAGCATCGGTTGTAGTAGAGCCCTTTTGTCCGGGTTCGGCTTTTATCACATTGCCTTGACGGTCCACCCAAATCTTCACGGCCACTTTACCTTGTTTGTGAGAGTTGTAGTTAGGTTTTGGCAATGCTGCTGCTTTTCTACCTGTGAGTGAGTATCCCATTCCACCCTTTCCCGGTGTTCCATCATAGCGGTTAGAGTTTGGGTCGCCCCCCTCCTTACCTTGATTTCCATTACCGGTTGTTACCCCTTGGCTGCCGCCCTTGTCGGCTTTGTTTTTGTTGCCCGGGAATATTGCGCGTTGGTTTATCTCCGGTTCTTGCTCTACCTTTTCTTTGACCTCTTTTTGTGGTTTTTCTTCGGTAGGCTTCTTTTTGTTTCTATCCAAAGCCACTGTTTCGTCGGTTGCCTGAGTAGAGATGTCTTCCGACAACTCATTGCTGGCGTTGTTCACCTTAGGCTGAGTGGCTGTTGTTTCGGACACGGGGTCGGGGCTGTCGCCGCTGCCAAAGTCCGAGTCGCCCACATTAACCTCTACTCCTTCTTCGGGTGGCGGAGGGTTTTGGCGATACATTCCCAACCAAAAGCAGCAACCCAAAAGTAGCAAACAAAACAGCAACGTAACGATTGCGGCTATAATGGAATTCTTTTTATCAACATTTAATGGCAACATAACTGCTATTTTGGACTGGTGGCTAATATTACTTTATGCTTTGTATCGTATCTGTTGTTGATAGCATTAACTGCATCGATAACATTTACTACGTATTGTACGGGCACCGTTTTGTCGGCACGCAACACCACACAAGCGTCTTGCACCTCTCCTATCTCGGCTTCCAACATAGGTTCCAACACGTCGACGGCAGCAGGTTGTTCGCCCACAAAGAAGTTATAACTTTCGTCGATATATACCGTTACATTCTGTTTTGCCATAGTTTTGCTGGTGCTTTCGGGCAAAAGCAGTTTAACGGCATTGGGGCTTATAAGTGTTGATGTTATCATAAAAAATATCAATAACAAGAACACCAAGTCGCTCATTGTCGAAGAGTTGGATTCTATCTTTATTTCATTCTGACTGCGTATCATAATCGAAATATTTTATTGTGGTTGAATATATGTTATGCCGGTTCGTGAAGAAGGTCCATAAATTCCATAGCACGAGCTTCGAGCAAGAATACCACTTTGTTTATTCTTGTTACCAAGACATTGTACAAGAAATAACCGATAATACCCACTATCAAACCACCCACAGTGGTTACCATAGCCTCGTATATACCGCTCGAAAGCACTTGTATATCAATATTATTTCCGGCATTAGCCATATCGAAGAATGCAGTTACCATACCTGTTACCGTACCCAAGAAACCCAACATAGGTCCCAAGCTAGACACAGTGGCTACCAATGATATACGTTTTTCCAAATTGGCAACTTCAAGTTTACCCACATTTTCGATAGCTGTTTGAATGTCGTTAAGAGGGCGTCCCAAACGCGACAATCCTTTATCTATCATTCTGGCAATTGGCGAGTCTGTTGATTTTGACAATGCTCTTGCGCCTTCTATATCGCCTTTGTGGATATAGTTTCTGATGTTGTTCATAAATTGCGAAGAGTCGTCTTTCAACGCATTGCTAAGTGCCAAATAACGTTCGACAGAGATATAAACTGCCAAAATCAATAAGGCTAATAATACCAACATTACCCAACCGCCCTGCAAAGCAAGGTCCATAATAGGTATTTTTTCGGTTGTTATTGCATTTTCTACAGCCACATTTGCTTCATTTCCGACTGCCACTGCTGACGACACAGCATTAATATTCAATAAAATAGACTTAAACATAATATCTTTATTTTTTTTGTAAAAGTACTCAGAACTTTACAATCTAAAGGCTTTATACTTAGTTTTATTTCAACACCTCTTTGTTAATTGAGTTTAAAAGACAATGATTTAACATTGGTGTTCGCCACAAAGAGAGGTGGCAAAAAAAATCCTCGCAATACAGCAACACGGTACTTCACGAGGATTTTCTTTGCAACGCAACGAGAAAAAAATGTTCTTTCCTTTTACATTATTATTCACAGTCTTAGTATTTCATACGATGCACTCGCTCCATTTCTCTACGGCTGTCTTTTTCTTTGATGGATTCTCGTTTGTCGAAAAACTTCTTACCTTTTGCCAAAGATATAGTCAGTTTTGCCAATCCCGAAGGATTTACAAACAGCATAACGGGAATAATAGTGTATCCCTTTTCTTTGCTTTTGTTGGCAAGTTTTAGCAGTTCGCGCTTATTCAGCAAGAGTTTGCGTTCGCGTTTTGAGTGGTGGTTTAAATAAGATCCAAATCTGTATTCGGCTATATGCATTTCGTTTACATACAACTCACCCTCACGAAAGGTACAAAAAGCATCGGACAAGTTTACCTTACCTTCTCTTATCGATTTTATTTCGGTGCCCATAAGCACCATACCAGCGGTATAGGTGTCCATCAAAAAATATTCATACTCGGCGCGTTTATTACGTATCTCTATTATATTTTTTTCTTCCATATTTTTTGCATATAAAACATTCTCGACACTAAAAACGCTTTTATCTGCTTTTTATTTTGCTATAGGCAACAAAATATTATATTCCATAATACAATATATTTCAACACAATATATAAAAGTATAAAACAAGAGAGGGAAAAAAAGGAAAATAAATAAAAAAGTTTTTGTACCTTTGCAGTCTGATAGTAAAGACGAAAGAGATGATATTACGCACAGATAACGTTATAAAAAAATACAAGAAACGCGTTGTAGTAAAAGGTGTTTCGGTAGAGGTAAAGCAAGGCGAAATAGTAGGATTGTTGGGGCCTAACGGTGCCGGCAAAACCACCACTTTTTATATGATAGTGGGTATAATAAAGCCATTTGACGGAAAAGTATTTTTAGATGATACCGACATTACCGATATGCCTATGTACAAACGTGCCCAAAACGGCATAGGTTATTTGGCACAAGAGGCATCGGTGTTTCGCCAACTATCTGTAGAAGACAATATTACCTCTGTATTGGAATTCACCAAACTAAGCAAAGCCGAACGTAAAAATAAACTCGAAGAATTGTTGGACGAGTTTGGCCTTCAACATATACGCAAAAGTCTCGGCATTCAGTTATCGGGTGGCGAACGCCGCAGAACCGAAATAGCACGTGCATTGGCTATGAACCCCAGTTTCTTGCTTTTAGATGAGCCCTTTGCCGGTGTTGACCCCATTGCAGTGCAAGACATACAAAATATAGTGCGGAAACTAAAAGATAAAAACATAGGCATCCTTATCACCGACCACAACGTTCACGAAACGCTATCCATTACCGACAGGGCATACTTGCTTTTTGAAGGCTCGGTATTAAAATCGGGCACCCCCGAAGACTTGGCAAACGATGAACACGTAAGAAAAGTATATTTGGGAGAATCCTTTGAACTACGATAATATGCAATGAAACCGAAACCCTTTGCTATCGTAAACGATATCATTTTGCCCGAAGCACTCGACACTCTCGAAAAGATAGCTACACCTATATTGTTTTCGTCGAAAGATATTGCCTATCCTTCTCTATCCGGACATATAGATGTGTTTTTGTTTCAACACAACAATACGTTGGTGGCAGCGCCAAATACTCCGTCATTTTATCTTTCGTTGTTTGACACCCATAATATAGGGTATATTTTTGGTGAAACACCTATAACTGTCAACAACTGCACAGCATACAATGTGGCTGCAAACAACAGCATAGCCCTCCACAACTTTAAGCATACCGATAGTGTGGTAATTAAAACAATAAAACATCTAAATCAGATAAACTGCCCACAGGCCTATTCGCGTTGCAGCACATTATTGTTAGAAAATGCAGCCATCACATCCGACAAAGGTATAGAAAAAGCACTCATCAAAAACAATATAGATACATTGTATGTAAACCAAAAAGACATTCTTCTACCCGGTCATAGTATGGGGTGTTTTGGCGGATGCTGTGGGATAACAGACAACACCGTGGTTATAAACGGTAACCTCGATCACCATAGTCAAGGCAATGAGATACGCCAATTTATCGCAAAGAATGGTTATAATATAATAGAATTATCAAACACTGCCTTATTAGATGTGGGCAGCATATTCTTTGTCAAAGACAAATAACCCATCAGAAGATATTCCTCAAAAAAAATAATCGGCCGATTGAATACATTTTCAATCGACCGATTTATTTATTATAAAATATCTTTATGCTATTCTTTAGTACTATTCCAAGCCGTCACGAATAATAGATTGTACAAGTTTACGACAATCTTCGTCGGGATATAGTTTGAAACTTAAAGCAGGCTGAAGCGAAACATATTGCTTACCTTCTTCGTCTACATCAAATCCTTTTATGCAGTCGTAAGCAGCTGCCAATTTTCTTTCTTTGTTCAATGTAACAAAAAACTCACTACCCAATCGCTCAAACAATATATCCGACACTTCGTTATCCATTATGGTTTCGCCTTGCTTGGTTATCACCACTGTTTTTTGTCCCTTAGGATAAAAATAGGCGATATTGGCTATATCCATCATTTGAGGTTTATCGGAATATATAAGCACTTTGCGGCTTTTAAGATTACCGTCGGCCCATTTCTCTATCTTTTCGAGATTATTGGATTTCCAATATTTCCATTGATCGGCTCTCAAACCTTTGGCATACATACCTTCAGTAACCACTTTACCGTCTACATATTCGGCAAACTTACCACTCAAAAGATTGTTTTCGTAATTACCTTCAAGATAACCATTAGGTATTTTTCTATACCAATAGCCGTGCTTTTTATCATCGTTCCAATATTGTATTTCCACAGTATCGCCTGTAGCCGAAAACAATACCGACTTACCATTCTTGACACCCATCTTGTAGGTTTCTATCTTTAAAACGTTTCCTTTTTCATTGTATATGGTCCAAACGCTATCTCTATTCTTTTGATTGTAATAGCCAAGCACCATTATATTACCGTTTTTGTCGTACACCTCGTGCTTACAATACACACCATCTTTGAGGTATGTGTTTTTCATTCGCACAGAGCCATCGCCGTAGTAATAAGTAAACACACCGGTTTCGAGACCATCTTTAAAAGTTCCCTCGTATACCTTGCGGTTGTTTTTGTCTACTTTTACCCACTTACCTTGTCTGCGACCTTGACTATCCATCATATTCTGAGCCAATAGCGACAAGGGAAGTAATGCTACAAATGCTATTATTATATTGCGTTTCATTATTTATCTATCGATTTTACAAGAGGAATTAACGATTTTCCTGCTTCGGTAGCTGCAGTAGATCCCGAAGGAGTATTTGTTGTTATATCGTTCAACGAACTCAAACTCAACAATGCATTAATAACATTATTCGAAGTTACATTTGTAATAAGGTTGTTCGAACCGGATACCATACCTAATGCAAATGCACTTACAAAAGCTGTATTGTTTTTATTTTCTTTCAATACATTACGAGCAGCAGCTATTTGTACTATGCTTGTAAGAGTAGTTGTATTGGTAACATCTATTTTGTTTTGCTTCTTGTATTCTTTATACAATGTAGAAATAGCATTTCCACACGATTTACCTGCAGTTGTTGCAACAGCATTTTCAGAAGTAGAGAACAATGATTGACATCCGGTCGCTACCAATACCAATGAAGCGACGATAACTAATAACTTTAATTTACTTTTCATTTTGATTGTATTTTTATTTATTATTGATAATGTTTATTTTAGACAGAATGTTATAAGTAATTTCGCATTGCAAATTTACATTGTTTTTTTGAATAATAGAAGATTTTGTGCGATATTTTTGATAAAATTGTTTTTACACCAATATAAAACACTTTGTCATTTGACAAAAAAAGATTACCTTTGTACATTATTTATAATGCAAAAACACAAGATATTATTAACCGATATAATTGACTACAAGATGGATAAAACAAATAATTCTATTGACATAAAAGAGCTATATGATATATTTAAGCAATATAAAAACATTACAACCGATAGCCGAAAAATAGAAGCGGGAGATTTATTTTTTGCACTTAAAGGCGATAATTTCGACGGCAATGTATTTGCAAAAGATGCTTTGGCCAAAGGTGCCGCTTATTGCATTATAGACAATCCGTCTTATAAGATAAATGAACGATGTATATTGGTGGACGATGTATTATCGACACTGCAAAGTTTGGCAGCATATCACCGCCAACAACTACAAATACCTATAATAGCCATCACCGGCACCAATGGCAAAACCACTACCAAAGAATTGGTAAAATGTGTATTGTCGAAAAAATATCGCACATACGCCACCATTGGCAATCTTAACAACCATATAGGAGTCCCCCTTACCCTACTGTCTATTACCGACGACATTCAAATAGCCATTGTGGAAATGGGTGCCAACCATCCCAGCGAAATAGATTTCTTGTGTAAAATAGCACAACCCAATTACGGACTTATAACCAATGTGGGGAAAGCCCATTTGGAAGGATTCGGTTCGTTTGAAGGGGTGATAAATACAAAAACAGAATTATACAGACACCTGAAGGCAAAAAACGGAATGGTTTTTGTAAATTCGGCCAACGAGATACTGATGAACAAATCGGAAGAAATAAATCGTGTAATATATGGCAATGCCGAAACTGCTGATTGCAAAGGAGCATATCGCAGTTCAAATCCTTGCTTGAAATTCTATTTCGAAAACGGAGATATTGTTTATTCGATAGACACTCAAATATTGGGCAGCTATAACTTCGAAAATGCAATGGCGGCCGTGGCTGTGGGAAAATATTTCAACGTAGATTTATTTGATGTAAAAACAGCCTTAGAAGAATACACACCTACCAATAAACGTTCACAGATAAAAGAAACCGAACACAATTCGTTGATATTAGACTGCTACAATGCTAACCCTTCGAGTATGAAAGTGGCGATAGAAAACTTTGGCGAGATGAAAACAGCCAACAATAAAGTCGTTATATTAGGTGCAATGAAAGAATTGGGTATCGATTCCGAGTCAGAACATAGAAACGTGGTAGAGATAATAAACAAATATCGTTTTGACAAAATAATACTTATCGGCAACGAGTTTTCGTTTGCCCCAAATATGCAAAACGAAAACTTTAAGTGGTTTGCAACTACCATCGAGGCCAAAGACTTTCTCACCAACTATAATATAACCAATTCCACAATACTGCTAAAAGGGTCCAATAGTATGAAGATAGATTCTTTAGAAGAAATATTCTAACACATATAAATAATTTCCACATAAAAATAAAGCCTCCCATATTGTTACGAGAGGCTTTATTTTTTATATTGTTTATACTGTCTTATAGTATATCCCTCACTCTTTTGGCAATATCTGCTGCCACTGCTTTCTTTGATTTAAGCGGCTCTTGTTCTATCTTTCCGGTTTTAAACACAAAAGTAACCTTGTTGGTATCGTGTCCAAATCCGGCTCCGGCGTCTTGCAACGAGTTAAGAACAATAAAGTCCAAATTCTTTTTCTCCAACTTTTTCTTAGCGTTTGCCAACTCATCGTTAGTCTCTAACGCAAATCCCACAAGTATTTGATCGTCTCTCTTCTTACTTCCCAGCGATGCCAATATATCAGGATTTTGCACCAAATGTAAATCCATTGTTTGAGAATTGCTTGTCTTTTTGATTTTTTGTTCGGCAGCGGTTTCGGGTCTGAAATCGGCTACTGCTGCCGACAATATGGCCACATTCGAAGTGGGATAATATTCGTTGGCGGCTTCGTACATCTCTCTTGCCGACATCACACTTATTTTCTTTACATTGGGATGATTGATTTCGAGATGTGTAGGTCCGGATACAAGAACCACTTCTGCACCTTGTTGGGCAAATTCCATAGCCAAAGCATAGCCCATCTTACCCGTCGAAAAGTTGCCTATAAAGCGTACAGCATCTATCTTTTCGTAGGTTGGTCCTGCAGTTATCAGCACCCTCTTACCTGCAAAAGCATTGTTTTGCGATATGGAGGCAATTACGTTATCAAGAATATTTTCGGGTTCTTCCATACGACCTTTACCCTCAACACCGCAAGCCAACTGACCACTTGCCGGCTCTACAAAACGGATTCCATTATCCTTGAGCCATTGAATATTACGCTGAACCGAGAAATGCTCCAACATATTGGTATTCATTGCGGGGCAAATAAAAAGAGGCTTATTGAATGCCAATAACAAAGTCGACAATGCATCATCGGCGATACCCGAAGCCAATTTACCTATGCAATTAGCTGTAGCCGGTGCCACTATCATAAAATCTGCCCAATCTTTAAGTGCCACATGTTCGGTATTATATTCATTCGTTTCGGCAAAAAGGTCGGTATAGATTTTATTTTTCGAAAGTGTTTCCAATGTGGTTGGAGTAACAAACTGCAAAGCGCTCTTGGTAGCTGCTACCTTAACCTCGGCACCATTCTTTATCAAAAGACGTATCAAAAGAGGTGTTTTATAGGCTGCTATTCCGCCCGTTATTCCTACTAATATTTTTTTTCCGGTCAACATAATATATATATAAGCTAACAAAGCACCCCGTTTTTATTACAACAAGGTGCTTACATATTATTATTTATCAGTTATCAATACTATATGCTTATTCAGCAACTACGGTATCGGTATTTTCTACTACTGTATTTTGTTCTTCGCTCTCTGCAGCAGCACATTGAGCCGCAATTTTTTCTTTTTCGGGATTGCGATAATAAAGTTCTTTGTTCAAATATTCTTGTATTGCAATAAGAACCGGCTTAGGAAGTTGTTCGTAATATTTTACTATTTCTATTTGCTCACGATTTTCAAAAATTTCTTCCATAGAATCAGAAACAGAAGCAAACTCATCTATTTTTCTATGCAATTCTTTTTTCAAATCGGTAGAAATTTGATTAGAACGTTTCGATAACATGGCAATAGTTTCATAGATATTACCTGTTTGTTCATCAAAATTTGCAATATTACGAGTAACGATACTTGTTGTGGTTCTAAATTTTTTTACGTCCATAATTTATATTTGTATTTATTTTAATTTCATTTTGTTCTTTTTCTCAATTCTTCGCGACATTTATTATATATGTCTTGCGACGATGACATATATTTTGAGTTGCTAAACAATGTAGCAAACTTTTCAAAGTCGTTTATTACCTTTTGCAAGCGTTCAACTATCTTGGTTTCGGTGCTGTTTATAGCATATTCGTAACCCGATTTGATAATGTAATACATTGCGTCTTCTTTGTTTTCCGAATCGGGATACTGATTCATAAAATCGCTAAACGACACATAGGCTGCATTATAAGCACTTGTTTTATAATAGCCGTATGCTATTTCGTAATCTTTTTTCATCAGTTTGTAACGCATCTCGTCCAAATATCTGTTTATTTCGGGTATATGATTGCTTGTAGGATAACGTTCCACATATTGTTCGAATGCTACAATAGCTTCTTTTGTTTGAGTTTGATCTAACGAGTATTCCGGCGATTCTTTATATTTGCAAAATGCCGACATAAACAAGGCTTCGCCGGCTCGTTCGCTATAAGGGAACTGACGTACAAATTTGTCAAATAAATATCCGGCGGTGTAATAATCGTTTATCTTCAAATTAGACTCGGCGTGATACCAGGCAACATTCTCGGCATTGTCGCGACCACGATAATAAATCGACAAATTTTCGAACATTTGTATAGCCTTTGAATAGTTGGCATCTTCGTAATACTTCATTGCAGCAGCGTATTTTTTGTCATAATCGTTGCTTTTCAACAATTTTTCGTGGCTATTACAACTAGCGAAAACACTGATTAACACACTTATAATAGTTATAACCTTTATTGCTCTCATAATTTGCAAAGTTACGTTTTTTATTTGAATAATTTGCATTTATAATCCTTTTATTTTCAACATTTATTCAATTACCCAATAGTAAACAAATAAAATGTCGTTTCGAAAAACGTATAAAAGAACGATGTTATTGGGAAATTAGTATATAAATCGAAAAAAAATCTTGAGTTAATCGTTTTTTGCATACAGGCGGGGTGAAAAGTGAAGAAATTCCCGAAAATATTTTGCGAAATCGAACAAGTTTCGATAATGATTTCAGCTCTATCCGAAACGTGATTTTAGGAGTTTAAAAGATAAGCCGGGTCTGAACAACTTCACGGTATATCGTCAAGCGGATGAAACCCGGGTCTGAACAACTTCACAGTATACCGTCAAGCGGATGAAACCCGGGTGTTATAAACGCAAAACCTCACTCATCCATATTCTTCTAATTATCAAGACGTAATAAAAACAATAAGCAATTTATCTTTTACGCTGCCTAATGGGTAGATTTTCCCTCGCGAGGGTGTAGAAATTTCCTCCCGACGTTGTTCAATTTTCCTCGCGAGGTAGCAAGAAAAACATCGCGAGGAAATTTCGGAGCCTTAATGCGACTTTTTTCTTGCTTAAAGCAGACTTTATTCTGTCGAATCGGCAATAATTTCGAACGGCGAGCACGGTTATTTTCACTAAAAAGAGAGCCGATTACCACAATTTCCACATCTAAATTGTTTTACGATTCAAAAAATAATTTATCAACATACATAAATCTGATTTTTAAGACATTGTATACTTTTCAAAAGATATTAACACAGAAAATATCTTTTAATGCCTCTCTGAATGCAAAAAAAGATGTAATTTTGAAATTTATACAACAAGAATTATTATGCAAAAAATATTGATATTAGACTTTGGTTCTCAATACACTCAGCTAATAGCACGCAAGATTAGAGAACTCAATATTTATTGTGAGATTTATGCTTACAATAAAATTCCTGAAATAACACCTGATGTAAAAGGTGTAATACTCTCGGGTAGCCCCTACTCGTGCAACGATGCCGAAGCTCCCATTCCCGATTTATCGAACATAAAGGGCAAATTACCATTGTTGGCAATATGCTACGGAGCACAATATTTGGTAAAATTCGGCGGCGGACAAGTATCGCCATCGCTAAGTCGCGAATATGGTCGTGCACACTTACATTTTGTAGACAACGAATGTCAATTGATGAAAGACGTTCCTGAAAAGAGCCAGGTATGGATGTCGCATGGCGACACTATCTTAAACGTTCCCGAAAACTACAAAGTTATCTGTAGCACCAAAGATGTAAAATATGCCGGCTACAAAATTGAAGGCGAAGAAACATACGCTATTCAATTCCACCCCGAAACCACACACTCGTTGGATGGTTTGACAATGTTGAAAAACTTTGCAGTGGGCATTTGCGGTTGCGACCAATCTTGGACTTCGCAAACTTTTGTTGATGATATGGTTGAACAACTACGCGAAAAATTGCAAAACGACAAAGTTGTATTAGGTCTTTCGGGTGGTGTTGACTCTTCGGTAGCTGCCGTATTGTTACACAAAGCCATAGGCACCAATCTTCACTGTATATTCGTTGACAACGGATTGTTGCGCAAAAACGAATTCGAAGGAGTGCTTGAATCTTACAAAGATATGGGATTGAATGTAAAAGGCGTTAATGCTAAAGACTTATTCTACAGCGCCTTGAAAGGTGTAACCGATCCCGAACAAAAACGCAAAATCATAGGAAAAACCTTTATCGATGTTTTCGATGAAGAAGCCAAGAAGATAACCGATGTTAAATGGTTGGCACAAGGCACCATATATCCCGATGTTATTGAATCGGCATCTGTAAAAGGTCCTTCGGTAACTATAAAATCGCACCACAATGTGGGTGGTTTGCCCGAATATATGAAACTTAAAATAGTAGAACCTCTTCGCACTTTATTTAAAGACGAAGTTAGAAGAGTGGGCGAACAAATAGGATTGAAACAAGACCTGTTGGGTCGTCACCCCTTCCCCGGTCCGGGATTGGCTATTCGTATATTGGGCGACATCACTCCCGAAAAAGTAGCTATACTACAAGAAGTTGATTCTATATTCATCAACGAATTGCGCGAATTTGGATTATACAATAAAGTATGGCAAGCCGGCGCTGTATTGCTTCCTGTACAATCGGTGGGTGTTATGGGCGACGAACGTACATACGAAAGTGTTGTGGCCCTACGTGCAGTAGAATCCATCGATGGTATGACTGCCGATTGGTCGCATTTGCCCTATGACTTTTTGGCTAAGGTGTCGAACGACATCATAAACAAAGTAAGAGGTGTAAACAGAGTAGTGTACGACATAAGCTCTAAACCACCTGCAACCATAGAATGGGAATAATTTTTTAACCAATAAAAATATCTTGACGATGAAAAAATATAGTGCTTTTCTTCTAATGTTGTCGATGGTTGTAATGGTTGTAGCACAAGGTTCTATAACCAAATCAAAAACCAAACAAAAACTAAACGGCAAAGAGTATTATGTTCACATTGTGGAACATGGTCAGACTGTTTTTTCGGTTTCGAGAGCTTACGGAGTAAAGTACTATGATGCTTTCATCAAAAAAGATATGAATAAACTTCAAATAGGCGACACTATTTGGATACCTGTTTCGGGAGTAGAACTTCCTTCAAACGAGTCGTATAGATATGTAGAAGTAAAGCAAGGTCAAACGCTTTATAATCTATCCAAAACGTACAAGGTGTCTATTGACGATATTGAAAAGTTGAATCCGGAATTGAAAGATTCACAACTTAAAGTGGGTATGATTTTGAAAATGCCGATGGAAGGCACCGAAACAGCAAGTAATAATGATTCATCGAAACAAAAAGCCGAAACAGGAAAGGATATATCGACTTCGAGCACATCGGAATCGGTAACTCCTTTCCAATTTTCGATACGCGACAGAGTAGACAAAAATAAAATCCACGTTACATTGATGATGCCCTTGTTTTTGGACAATATGGGCGAAATATCCACTTCCAAATTCGATATCGAACAACGCAGACGCAGAACATATAAATCGTTTACATTTATTCAGTTTTACGAAGGAATATTGATGGGATTGGATTATTTGGAATCACAAGGCTACAATGTGGTGTTTAATGTGGTGGATATCCCCGACGACGATCCTGCCAAGGTAACAAAGGCTTTTGAAGAATACGACATAGCCAATTCGGACTTCATCATAGCAATGCTTTTCCAACACTCGTTTGAGAAAGCTGCCGCTTTGGCAAAAGAAAACAAGGTGTTTATCATAAACCCCATATCTGATCGCGACGAAATACTGAAAAACAATCCCTACGTTATCAAATATATGCCATCGATAGAAGGTTCAGTAAAATCGGTATTGAACGTGGTAAAGAAGAATTTCAAAAATCCTCATTTATATTTGATACACTCCAATTCGAAACTCGAAAAACAGTGGTTCGACGAATTTAAGAAACAATTGTCGGAACAAAAAGATATTGTATACACACTATTTAGTTGGTCGGCAAGCACCAGATTGGTGGAAATGCTTAGAAACGACAATGCCAACGTGGTAGTGAGTATATACGACGAGGCTCCGGGCAAAAACAAAACCTTTAGCAATCAATTGCTGAATAAACTATTTTCGTTGAAAAAAACCACTCCTACATTATTTACTAACCAAAATTACATCAAAGTTTATAACGATGTAGATTATAATCAGTTGCAACGATTGGACTATCATATGTTCAACAACACATATTTAGACTATTCCAATCCTACACACAAAGATTTTATTGACACATTTAAAGAGAGATTCAAAACAGAGCCTGTTGGCGAATATGCACTTATAGGCAATGATGTAATTATACATTTTGTTTCGGGATTGCACAAACGCGGCTCGGAGTTTTGGAAGGCTCCCAATATTCCTTTAAATTCGAATATATTGTATCCGATGTCTTTCAAGCGCCCCAATACCAACGATGGATTCGAAAACCAAGCTGCATATATATACAAAATGCAAGACTATAAATTGGTTCCGGCAAACAAAAAACAATATTAAAAGTTATTATAAACAAGGTAGAGAAACATAAATTATAAAGAACTAACGAGAATTAAAACACTAATAACAAACACAGTACACTTTAAATTTCTTTATGTAAATTATTATTCGTACCTTTGCACATTGTTATGGAGAAACAAACTACAATAAAAAACAATATAAAAATAAGCGGAAGAGGCTTGCACACCGGCCAAGTAGTGAACGTACAGCTACTTCCCTCTGCAGCAGATACGGGAGTTGTATTTCGCAGAACCGACATTGAAGGCGTGCCCGAAATACCGGCTTTGGTATCGTATGTAGGCGATACTTCGAGGGGTACTACCCTTTGCAAAAACGGAGTCCGCATTGCTACCATAGAGCATCTCTTATCGGCATTGGTAGGTTTGAATGTCGACAACTTGATTGTAGAACTCGATGGCGAAGAGATACCTATCTTAGATGGCAGTCCTCGTTATTGGGTCGAAGAGATAAAAAAAGTGGGCATAGCCGAACTCGACAAAGAACGCAAGTACATCACGCTTAAAGAAAACATAACATATACCGACGCTCAAAATGGTATAGAAATAATAGGTATACCTGCCGACGATTTTAAGGTTACCACTTACATCAACTATAAAACAAAGGTATTGGGAGAACAAACAGCCCGATATTCCGAAACTGATGACTACGAAACCGAATTGTCGAAATGTCGTACATTTGTTTTCCTTCACGAAATAGAGTTTCTTCAAAAAGCCAACCTTATAAAAGGTGGCGATGTCGATAACGCTTTGATTTTTGTAAACAAGGAACTTAGCGAAGACGACTTGAACAGATTGGCTACATTGTTTAATAAGGATATTGCCAAATTAGATGTTCACGAAGGAATATTGAACAACGTTCAAAAACACTTTGACAACGAACCTGCTCGCCACAAATTATTAGATTTTATCGGCGATTTATCCTTAATAGGAGGCAGAATAAAAGGACATTTTTTCACTTCATGTCCGGGACATAAATCGAATGTAGAATTTGCAAAACTAATAAAAAACCACGTAGATATGAGTACAAATCCAAAGGTTCCCGTATACGATCCTAATCAAACACCGGTATACGATATTAACGCAATAAAAGGTCTTTTGCCACACCGCTATCCATTTTTAATGATAGACAAAATAATAGAAGTAGGCGACGACTATATAGTGGGAATAAAAAATGTTACAGGCAACGAAGCTTATTTTCAAGGACACTTTCCCGAACAACCTGTAATGCCCGGCGTTCTTCAAGTAGAAGCTATGGCACAAACAGGTGGCATTCTTGTATTAAAAGATGTTCCGGATCCTGAAAATTACTCTACATATTTTGCAAAAATAGACAATGTAAAATTCAAAAGACCGGTTGTTCCCGGCGATACATTGGTAATCAAATTGAGAGTTACTGCACCTTTACGCAGAACTTTCGTTGAAATGGACGGCGAAGTATATGTTGGAAATACATTGGTATCTTCAGCTTCGATGATGGCACAAGTAATAAAAAACAAAAATAATTAATATCATGCACGCAAAATTTGTCGATATACATCCTAATGCAAAGATTGGTAAAGATGTTGAAATATCCAATTTTGTAACGATTTGTGATGACGTTGAAATAGGCGATGGTACATGGATTGGACCTAATGTAACCATTTTTCCGGGTGCCCGCATAGGTAAGAATTGTAAAATATTTCCGGGTGCTGTTATAGCAGCAATACCTCAAGACTTGAAATTCAACAACGAATACACAACCGTAATAATAGGCGACAACAATACCATACGCGAATGCGTTACCATCAACAGAGGTACGTCGGCATTGGGACGAACCGAAATTGGCAACAACAATTTATTGATGGCATACGTCCATGTGGCTCACGATTGTATAATTGGTGATAATTGTGTATTGGCAAATAATGCTACATTGGCAGGTCATGTTACCATAGGCGATTATGTTATACTTGGTGGCAAAACAGCAATATTGCAATTTGTAACGATAGGCGATCATGTAATCACTGCAGGTGGCTCGTTGGTAGACAAAGATGTTCCTCCTTATATCAGAGCAGCACGCTACCCGATATCATATGCAGGTATCAACTCGGTAGGCTTGAATCGTAGAGGCTTTTCGCAAGAATCTATCAGAGTAATACAAGATATATATCGCTACATATTCCAAAAAGGATATACTATATCTAATGCCGTAAAAATAGCCAAAGAAGAGTATGCTAATACCGACGAAGGTAAATTGATATTCGACTTTATAGAACGCTCCAATGTAGGTTTGCTTAAAGGATATACTTCTAAATAAAAGATAAATTCGACAATAAATAAAAGGGAATGTATTTTAAAGTACGTTCCCTTTTTTATTGCTGTTATAACTATAACACACAAAAAAAACGCTGCTCGAAATGGCAGCGTTTTTTTTCATATATCGTTATCGATAATAACTATTTTATTTTGGCATTGTTTTTAATAGAAGCAGGAACTGCGTCTTTATGAACCAAAATATTCATAGTTTTGTATTTTACGAAAGCTTTTGATACATACCAAACACCTTCGTATTTTCCGCTTTTACCCCAGCTGTTTTTTACCATATAGTATTCTTTACCATTTTGGTCTTTAGCTATACCATATATAAGCATACCATGGTCGTCGGTAGTAGTCCAATCTTCGTAACCTTCTTGACGCATTTCTTGAGTTATTTCTTTTTCAGGAATGTTAGCGTTAAGTTCATCTTTACGAGCGCTTGCGTTCAAACCTAACCAATGAGCCATATCGCTACCTAATT
Organism: Bacteroidales bacterium; assembly: GCA_017555745.1. Taxonomy (GTDB): domain Bacteria; phylum Bacteroidota; class Bacteroidia; order Bacteroidales; family P3; genus HGM05376. Next base: position 8,283 of record JAFZFU010000017.1, on the reverse strand, counting down.
CAGCAGCTTTTTCCATATCGGGAACTATGGCAACACCATTACGAGTGAAACCATCTTCGCTTACGTCGGCACCCCAAGCTACGGTATATCCGTTTCTTACTGCATTGTCTATAACTTCCATAAGTTCGTCTATCTTTAAGTTGTAAGACAAACCTTGACGCCAGTTATCTTGTATTTCGATAGAGAATTGGCTATAGAATGGGCGGTGAGTGTAAGATGTTAAAGAAACATAGTCTTCCATATTCAAACCTAACTCTTTAGCGAATGATTTTGGAGTGTATTCTTTTCCATTGTAAGTAAAGTTTTCAGGACATTCGCCTAAGTAAGTGTCGTAAATAGCAGTCAAACCTTTTATCCAAGCCGGAGAAAGTTTTTTGAAACGACCTTTTGCTATAGCGTTTACGTAAGCACCTGCTACAGCGTCAAGTTCGCTGTGGTTTGGCAATGTATCGTTGCTATACAAAGTACCGGGAGTAGGCATAGCACTTTGTGGAACCATACCATAATTGCTTATACAATATACTGCATCGTAGAAGCTGCCACCGGGTGTAAATCCTGCATCGCCATGTAAACGTACTGCATATTTAGCACGGTCTTGCATTGTTTTAGACACTAAAAACATTTCTGCCAAATCGTAAGTTCCTTTACCCATACGGATAAGTTCGCTTTCGAAAAATGCCAATCCGCTGAAGCTCCAGCATGTGCTACTACGGTGTTGGTTTTTAATAGATGTAATTGGGTTTTCTTTTACTGTTGTAAATACAAAACCTTCTTCTTTTTTTACTTCTTTCTTTTTCTTTGCTTCGGCGCCGTTGAATACCAATGCGCAACAAGCAATTGCAATAATTATTTTCTTCATTTTTTAAAGTATTAATTGATATTTATTTTTATTATTCTTCTGGCATAAACATAGGATCCCAAGGTGGAAGCATTATAGCTTTTTGTTCTAACAATTTCTTGGTTTTGGCAGGGATGTATTTTTCTTCTACCACCAAACGGAACATATATTCGTTAAACCATTCGTTTGTCATTATAAGGAATCCGTTATGTCCATAACTTGGTCCCCAACTGTTTTCTACCATCCATTTTTTTGGTTTACCGTTTTCGTCTAAATCCACTGCACACAATGTCATGGCATGCGACGAACCGCTGGCAAAGGTAGACACACGTTGTTTTTTGTCCATACCAAAGGTAGTTCCCATCAATGAACCATAATCGAAGTTATTTACATCCATAAAACCTTTCTCACGATCCAAGAACTTGCTCACATCGCAGGAGAAGTACATCATTACGCTGTCTTTGATAGATGCTATGGCCATTTCGGCTATCTCTTCCATCGGAAGGTTTAAATATTTCCAGTTTTCGCCGTCGTATACATGGCGGTCATATTCTATCTCATACACCTTGTAATACTCTCTGGTGGGGTCGTTCATTATCATATAGTATTTCGAAAAATCTTCGTTTACGAACTCTTCGTAGAACGATTTTGGAGTATATGTTTTAGTAGATACCGGTTTGCCGTTGGCATCGGTGCGTGTCCATGTAAATTCGGCAGGTGGCACTCCTAAATTCAACGCCAACATACGATATACCGTTTCCAACATTTCGGCTTTGCATGCTTGCAACTTTTGGTCGGTCATACCTTTGGCAGTCGACATCTCTCTAAGTTCCAAGCCATACTCTCTAAGTTTCAAACTCAACAAATTCGACATTCGCGAAGTATGCTCGCTGCTATAAGTTTCGGGCATTACATCGGCGGGCACCAAACCATATTTTGATATAAGATTGGCCACTCCCGTAAATTGTCCGCCATCGCCTATGGGATTTTTAAAAAGCCATTCAACCGTTTTGTCGGTCATATCAAGCTTTCTGGTGTCAATAATGGCTTGTAAAAAGAGGTTTGATTTTTCCAACTGATCCCAAAAGAAGGTATACACTTGCGAGAATTGAAAGTTGGAAGGCAAATTATGTTTGCTTATTGCTTTGGCACGCAACACATTCATACCTGTAAACATCCAGCAACGGCCCGATGATTTTTGGTCGGTAATAGCTCTCGATTTTACCTGATGCGAAAAATAACTATCGAAAGCTGTTCTATTGTCGGCATTTATTGCCAATTTGTTTATATCGTTAGTTTGTATGGCATTGCGTATCGCTTTATCCGATGGTGTATTTCCATAGGAATTTTGTAGTTTTTTAAGTACTTCGTCCGAAATACCCTTTTCTTGCGAGTGTGCAAAATTTGCATTTACAAACATCAACGATGCCAATAATACATATTTCAGTTTCATTATTTTGTGTTTTATTTATTTATTTCACTATGTATCAAAAATATACGTACTCCAATATCCATTTTATGATGTACAAAGATACGATTTTTTTTTGAATAAAACAAAAAATGTATCGATACATTTTTGTACACAATTCCTACACTCTAACATTCAAACTATTAGAAAATAGCCATACACGAACGATACACAAAACTTCACGAATAATCGGCATCAAATTGACGATATACCGTCAAAACCACGAGACCCGGGTATGAAACAAACGACGGTATATCATTATTTTAGCGCAAATATGATTACTAAAAAACATTACTTTACAGAAAATATTACTACATTACTACATTACATGTAATAAATGAGTAACAAAATGTAACAAAATGCCATTTTTTGAGATAAGCAATTGATTTATAATATAATAAAGAACAATTATATAGTATTATACGTATATATATATTAATATTTATATTAATATATATATACTAATATAGTATACCTATATTGATTTAACACACACATTTTTAAGCAGTTAATGCAAATCTTTGATTTTTGCATATTATGTGCACTCATTTTGTAATGTAGTAATGTAGTAATATTTTGTGTATAGTTGTAACGTTACATCGTGACACGTTTTGATATCTTGCATTAATTTTCAGTAGTTATATAAAAAAGACGAGTTCTGTAATCTACAAAACTCGTCATATTTCTTGTTTTATCCTTCAAATTCGGAGCCGGTGCTATCTCCGGTTATCGTCGGAATAGTAAGGTCAAAATATCCCTCCACAATGGTATCGGGCCATGGATTTATGATTATCGTACCCCATCCTGCTGCATTTGTATAGCTTACCTCTTTTGAATAAAGGCAACTTCTAAAAAATCGTTTTATATTTATGAGTTTTTGCTTGCGTATGCCGTAAAAAAGTTGTATCTTTGCAATACATTTCACAATTACGCTAATGCGATGTAATTGACTGGGGAACAATCAAAAAACATACTTTTGAACTATGGCAGCAATGCTTGTAATATTTTTCATACTCTGTGTATCAGTGTCCTCACCGGAATTATGGAATCACGAAACTAGGGATTTACGGAATTACAGAATTTTGGAGGCTACGCCGGCTCACAACTCATGGCTCATGGCGCAATGCCCAATCACTCTATACCCTTTGCCTTTCGACAATAAAGTTCAAATTCTCAATGCTCACAAGACAAAAAGAACAAGACCACCCACAAAGCGGCAGCCACTTGTTGTCTCGTTGTCTTGTAATCTACCAAACGATAGCTGAGCCAAAAATATTACAACATTACAACATTACAAAAGGAGCAGGTACAACACCAGACGATGCTTGACGAGGTAAGAAACTGTTTTAAACTGATTGCTTAGAGAGTAGACCACCATGTGTCGTTACGAAAAAAAATCGTACCTTTGCAGAAGATAATACGATTTATTGGATAAGATATAAAGCATTATATGTCAGAAATTTTAACTACAATAATTAGCATTATTTACCTTTTGGGAGTGCCGTTGTCGGTGGTACTGCTATCCCGCAGATGGAGTTTTATAAACAAAATCAGCCCCATGATGGTACTTTATTGCATAGGATTGATAATAGGAAATATAGGGATATTAAACAGCAGTTCCATAAATATTTGCAACTGGGCAGGAAATATATCGGTGCCTATAGCCATACCTCTTATGCTTATGAGCTGCAACTTTGGCAAATGGTCTACCAAGATAGCTGTAAAAGCGTTCCTTACAGGACTTATCAGTGTGATAATCGTAATCGTAGGCGGATTTTTCATCTTCAACCCAATGTCGTCGGCAACCGGTATTTCCAACGACGATTTTGCCAAAATAAGTGCCTCCATGGCCGGCATATACACCGGAGGAATACCCAATATAGGACCTATCAGCCAATCGGTCAGCCTGCCAAATAACTTATATCTATTGGTTACAAGTTACGATTTGATAGTTACGGGTATATACTTGTTGTTTGTAATATTTTGTGGCAAAAGGGTGGTACGTTATTTTTTACCCAAACATATTTCCACCTCCCATTCCTCTCTTACCCAATATTTTGAAACAGACAATCACAAGGCCTTGTTTGGCAAAGAAAGATGGCGCGGATCGGTAGGAGCCATAGCGGCGGCATTGGCAATAGCGGCTATATCGTATTGCATATCACTGCTTATACCTTCGAGCAACAGTACTGCGGTGCTTATACTTGCCCTCACCACTTTATCGCTCGGGATATCGTTTTTTAAGCCTTTGCGCGCTATCGAACAGTCGTTCGACTTGGGATTGTATTGCGTATACGTATTCTGCTTTTCGATAGCCAATATGGTCAACATCAACGATATCAATCTTATCGACAATATTTTCATTCTCTACTATATTTTCTTTACCATCTTCGGCTCTATAGTTTTGCAGATATTGTTTGGCAAGATATTCAATCTCGATGGCGACACTGTTTTGGTAAGTTCCATATCTCTTATCAATTCGCCTCCTTTCGTTCCATTGGTGGCGGCCACTTTGGGCAACAAAGATGTTGTTCTTACCGGTATAGGCGTCGGTTTGATGGGCTACGCAATAGCCAATTATTTGGGCATAGGCATATATCATCTTTTGACAAACATTTGCTTATAAAACACAAGGCAGCGTTTGCGTTTCAAGAAATTGGGATAAAAAAAGAACGAAATCATAATACTATGAAATCGTTCTTCTTGTTCAAAGCTATAATCTAATATTATTTATTTAGCATTGTTTTCAAATTTTCGGCCAAGTTGGCATTAGCTATATCTCTCGATTGAAGTATCATATTTTGTATAGCCAAAGCACTCGAAATACCATGTCCTACTATAGCAGGCTTGTTTACACCCAATATCGGTGTTCCGCCATAAAGTTCATAGTTAAAGCGAGCCAAGTACTCATCGGTATGACCGCGTTTGGTGGTAGTATACCAGAATGTTTCCAACAGTTTAAGCATCATGTTGCCCACAAATCCATCGCAAACAAACACGTCGCAATTGCTATTAAACAATGTACGAGGTTCTACGTTTCCTATAAAGTTAAAATCTTTAGTTTCGTTCATCAACTGATAAGCGGCAGTGGTAAGAAGGTTACCCTTTCCGGCTTCGGTGCCTAAGTTTAGCAAACCTACTTTAGGCTCGTCTATTTTAAGCACACATTTTGCATACATACTGCCTAACAAACCAAATTGATATAAGTTTTCGGGTTTGCAATCGGGGTTTACACCGGAGTCTACCAACAAGCATACACCACCGTCTATACGAGGCAAAGCCGTCATCAAACAAGGACGAAGCACACCTTCAAGCACACCGGTAGTCATAGCACCCACAAGCATAGCACCGGTATTACCTGCACTTGCAAACGAGTCTATTTTACCTTCCATTAACAAACGAAAACCTACGGCTAAACTAGAATTGGGCTTTTGTTTTAGCGCTTTTACCGGCTTATCGTCCATTTCTATCACTTCGTCGGCATCCACGATATCAAACAAAGAAGGGGTTTCTTGTAAACGTTCCAATTCTTGCATAATGGCAGATTGTTGTCCTATCAACACAATCTTATCATCATTGCCTAACATTTTAGCAGCTTTTACAGCTCCTTCCATAGTAGCTTTGGGAGCAAAATCGCCACCCATTACATCTAATCCAATTCTCATCTTTTTATGTATTAAAATAATTGGTGCAACAGACTGTTTTCCTTTACGAAATCCGTTGCTATAAAAACGGATAAAAATAAATTACACACGCACAAGAAGTACTTTATCACAATATTGAAAAAGCACTTCCTGTACAATGTTTAATTTATAATATACGAAAATTAAGCTTCAACGTTTTTTTCGATAGCTAATTTTCCTCTGTAATATCCGCATTCGGGACATACATGGTGGTACATAACTTGAGCACCACAATTGGTACATGTCGTTAATTGAGCAGCCTCAACTTTATCGTGAGTTCTTCTTTTTGCTGTTCTGGTTTGTGAAAACCTGTGTTTTGGATGTGGCATAATTCTATTATTTTTATTATTTTACTTTTAATTCCTTTAATTTTTCCCAACGGGGATCTATTTCTTTTTCATCATCGTCTTTTTGTTGCATCTTGTCCAACAAGTTAAGCATTTCACTATCGCATGTCGACAATCCGTTCTCATCATCGGGGTGTACGTGGCGTATAGGCAACGCTGTGGCTACATACTCGTACATCACGTGCGATAAATCTATTTGATATTCGTTTTCGGGTACCACAATGATATTTTCGTCATCACTGTTTTCAGTATCGCTAAACTTTACAAACAATGTTTCTTCGCCCGAAACCGGTATTTCCAAAGGCTGCAAACATCTATCGCATATCGAACTTACATATCCGGCAAAAGAAAAGTAGAAAGTAAGCAAATGTTCGCCTTTTTCCATCACAACAGAAAACTTAACCTCTCCATCTTCCAAATTTTCGTTTTCGAAAGACGAGAAAAACAATTTACCTAACACAAAATCATAGGTATATCGCCCTGACTTCAAGCCACTAAACTGTATTTTTGTATCTACCTTTTCTGTCATTTTTGTTCTTTTACCAAATTGCAAAATTACTCATTTTTACAGAACTTTGCAACTAAATTTACAATGAATATTGATATTTAATATTATCAAACTGATAATCAATATACTATCAAAAAGAAATAAGTTCTACACAAAAAAACGATTATCCACATTTGCAAATAATCGTTTCTATTATGAAGAAAAATTTATCTTATTCTTGATTAGCAGTTTCTTCAGTAGCAGCAGCAGCTTCTTCAGTAGCAGCAGCAGCTTCAGCAGCACTTCTCTTAGCAGCTACAGCAGCAGCTTTAGCTTCGTTAGCTTTTTGTTCTGCTTCCAAACGAGCTTTTCTGTTCGAACGAGCTTCGTTTTCAAGAGCGCTACGTTTATTTGCTATTTTGTTTTCTTTTTCTTGCAACCATTGGTTGAATTTTACGTCAGCTTGTTCTTGCGAAATAGCGCCTTTTTCAACACCTATTTGCAAGTGTCTTTTCAACAATACTCCTTTGTACGACAATATTCTTTTAGCAGTATCGCTTGGTTGAGCACCATTTTTTAACCATTGTACAGCACTGTCAATATCCAATACGATTTGTGCAGGGTTTGTCATTGGGTTGTACGTGCCTATTTTTTCTATAAATTTTCCATCTCGTGGTGCACGACCATCCGCAACTACAATGTGATAAAAAGGTTGATTCTTTTTACCATGACGTTGTAATCTAATTCTTGCAGGCATAATTAATTGTTTTTTAAGTGTTTATAAATTATTGATTTTATTTTTCAGTTTGCAAAGTTACACATTTTATTTCAATCTGCAAAACTTTTTTTTCATTTTGTTCATTTTTATGCTATTTTGCACTATTTTTTTCCACCACAAGGTTAGAATTTTCGTGCATTATCACTTTCACCTTCTCCCCTTTTTCTATATATGACACTTGTGCCACTGCATCGTATATGTCGTTTTCTACTCTTACTTTTCCCGAAGGGCGTAGTATGGTTTCGGCTATGCCTTCTTTTCCTACCAAGCTGTCAAATTCCGGCAACGATACTGTATAACCTTCGGTGGCTTTTTGTTCGGTAACCAACGCTAGTTTTGGAGCAAAAGTTTTGTTGGTAAACATCTTTTTGCCCAGCCATATACATATCGGGAATGCTATAGTGATAGATATTATCACGGTAGAGAAACTTTGTATCATATTGCTGGTAGGTACTAGCGAGAAATCGAATCCGATGTTTCCTACCAGGCTTAATGCCAAACCACCTATTATAAATATTATACCTGCCACACCTGCTACTCCAAAACCCGGAATAACAAACAGCTCTACAGCCAGCAGTATTATACCTACTATAAATATTATTATCTCCCAGTTGGCGGCAAGACCTTCGAGGTATAGAGGTGCAAAGTATAGCAATGCTCCCAATATTGCCATTGCTAATGG
>JAFZFU010000016.1 GCA_017555745.1 Bacteroidales bacterium | reverse complement strand
CCGCTTACCGAAAAGCAACTAAAGGACAAAGGTCAACGTAAGGAGTGTGGCTGCATGGTGGCCAAAGACATAGGTATGTACAACACCTGTAGCCACTTCTGTGTATATTGCTATGCCAACACCTCCAAAGAGCTTGTGGCCCAAAACCGTCAAAAGCACAATGTGGATAGCGAAAGCATAATATAAAAAACTCCTCTCCGATAATAATAGAGAGGAGTTTTTTTGTATTTGGTACACGATATTATAAAAGACAACTTCTAAAAATTCCACGTTTCAGTAAATTAGAAGAATTATTCTTTAAACTTTTGCGTGCTTTACGTTTTTTGCCGAAATCTTTCTATTTCTTTTTCAATCGTATAGTTCTCTATGCTCAATCAAAAGAAAGTAAAAATCTTTCTAGCAAAACTCCATAAATCACCTGCAAAGCAATTTTTAGAAATTGCCAAAATTTATTCTACACTAACAACTTCCAATTCGAATACCAATGGCGAATAAGGAGGTATGCTTTGTGAGCCACGTGCACCATATCCCAAATTTGAAGGCATGATTATTGTAGCCACGCTACCTGCGCTCAAAGTACTCATAGCTTGTTCCCAACCTTGTATCAAACCCATTTGTCCTACTACATAAGATAGTGGTTCATAAGGGCGTTGAGGATTGTAGATACCGGCTTCTTCGGCTACAGTTTTTTTGCTGGTGTCAAACACTTGACCGTTAAGTAATTTTCCGGTATAGTTTACACTTACCTTTTTACCTATTTCCACTTTAGCACCTTTGCCTTTTTTCTTTTCTATTATATACAATCCACTTTCTGTTGGTTGTACTTTTATATTGTTATCAGCAATATACTTTTTCAAGATTTCAGGCTCTTCTTGTCTCATTTTTTCCATAGCAGCCTCAAATTCGGCTTTTTCTTTATCAAATTCGGCTTTAGTAACCACACTCGACAAAGTTATTTTGTGGTATATTTTCATACCCACACCGCTTTTGTAGAAAGGAGGCAAAGTCACAAGTTTAGCCATAGAGTCAGCTTCAATAGCAAAAGTAGCTACATCTCCCAAGTGCATCATTGCCAAACCTTCGTTAAGATCGCCGGCGAACAATGGATCAACAACTTCCAACAAACGTTGTGGCGAACCGGTATTGTCGAACAATACTGAATCATTCATAGTTATTTTCATTTCGCATACCAACACATCGCCTTTTTGTACAGCTTGTGCTCCTTTGTTTTCTTGTTCAAATTTGTAATGCAGTCCCGATTTTGTACGTTTAAAACCATCTATCTCACTTTTAGGACCACAGGCAGCAAACATCATTACAGATATTCCTATAACTGCCAAACTTCTCTTTACATTCTTCATTTTTGTATCTTTTTTTTATAGTTTATTTTGTCTTATCTTTTTGTTTTTACTTCCAAATCATACACAAGTATCATATTTGTGCCTATGCGGTCGGCATCACCCACAAAACCAAAACCTAAGTGTGATGGCAATATAACCACTGCCTTGCTTCCATAGTTTAGATGCAACAACGCTTTGTCTATACCTATATTGGGCAAATTTCGTCCAACCACTACGGTATCGGCAATATTTGTGTATATATCTTTACCGGTAATAGTTTGCACATTGTACAAAACAATCAACTCATCGTCGTAGTTTACCGCACCATCAGCACCTTTTTGATATTCCCACAATCTCAACCCATTGTCAAATCGTTGAACTTTATCTTCCAAACCTCGTCGTTTAATGTAGCTGTCTATCTCGTTTTCTTCGCTTTTTGCCACATAATTGCTTGCCGTCATCATATTTTCCTTATATGGATTTCCCGGTTTCTTCACTACCTCGGTTATAGGAATATTGTCGTTGCAAGCTCCTATAACAAATAACAGCATAGGTATGGCGAAAAAGAATTTATTTATCATTTTCATCACTAAACAATTCCAATTTAAAGCATTCTTCCATATAAGCACATGTTTTCTCTATGTCATACACCGACGAAGCTCCCGATGCTTTGCGATGTCCACCGCCTTCGAAATACTTTGATGCAAATTTATTTACATCAAAATCATATTTCGACCTAAACGATATACGCACTTTTCCATCGTCGCCTTCTTTTACCAGTGCACCGATTTCGATATCGTTCATCATCAAAGTATAGTTTACCACACCTTCCAAGTCTCCTTTTTCGGCATTAAACATTCTCATATCTTTTTGCGAGACAGAAAAATAAGCCATCTTCATATCGGGAAATATTTTCAAGCAGTTATTTATGCAATGCCCCAATAACTTCATACGACCTATCGAATAGGTTTGATATATACGATTATGTATTTCGTTTACATCTATACCCTTTTCCAGCAACTGAGCCACCGCCAAATACAACGTAGGAGAATTAGCCGAATAGCTGAAAGAACCTGTATCGGTACACATACCTGTATACAATGCCATTGCACCTCTACGGCTTATTACATCTAAACCAAAAGCTTTAGATATAACCCAATATACCAATTCAGAAGCAGATGATAACGTATTATCGGAAAAAATCAAATTAAAAGCACTTAAATCGGGATTCAAATGATGGTCGATAAGCACCTTTTGTGCCAGCGATTTTTTCAAAAGTTCTTCCATACAATCTGTTCTGGAAAAATTATTGAAATCCACACACACCAACAAATCGGCACTATCTACCACAAACTCTGCCTTATCCCACATCTTCGACGCTACAAGGATTTCGTTACTTAGAGGCAAAAAATCGTAATATGTCGGATATTCGTCGGGCAATATCACCGTGGTTTTCAATCCAACATTTTGTAATGCCTCACAAATGCCCAAAGCCGAACCAATCGCATCACCATCAGGTTTTGTATGCGAAACGACAACCGCCGATTTCGAAGAGGCTATCAGCTTTCGAAACAAATCAATATCTCGTGAATTTATTTCTTCCACAATACTTCTCTGTTTTTTATTCTTCGACTACTTTTTGAGCTTCGATATTAGCTATTTCTATGCTCGACATATACACCTTCAACTTCAGCAACCCATTTTGCACAGTACCTTCCATAGTTTCAAGAGCTGTAGAGCCATTAAGTTTATAAATATCACCTTCTTTTGTTATAGTAAGTTCACTAGCATCGGGAGTAAGATCTTTTTCAATAATACCCGCATCGTAACGTACCGACACATGTGTTTCATCAATAACACCAAGTACTACAAGAGCACCGGTTTCTGTTTTAGAAAAATTAGTACCTTTGTATGTTCCGGCTATTTCTGCAGCCCAATTTTCTTCTTTCTGACACGAAGAAAAGAAAATACTAACACCTAAAATAAGGGTCAACAATAATGATAACTTTCTCATAATATCCTATATTTTAATTCTTTATTTATGTTTTTTATCTTATATATCAAGTAAAGGATTTGCAAAAATACACTTTTTTTTAAAACCTTGCAATATAAAATTTGTTTACGCATTTCTAAAAAATAAATACCGACACAAAAAAAGCTCCCTAAAAATAAGGAGCTTCCCAAACATTTAAAATCTAAAACAAATTACTTTTTAGTGTTTATATGTCTTTTGTACTTGTTCATGAACTTATCAACACGTCCTGCAGTATCAACTAACTTCAACTTACCTGTGAAGAATGGGTGAGAAGTGTTCGAAATTTCAAGTTTTACAACTGGGTATTCTTTACCATCTGTGTAAACTACTGTTTCTTTAGTGTTAGCACAACTTCTTGTTAATACCATTGTATCGTTGGACATATCCTTAAATACTACCAATCTGTAACTGTCTGGATGAATTCCTTTTTTCATTTTCTTATTATTTTTTTGCCGTTTTAAACTATGGTTTTCTAAACGATTTATTACTAAATTCTTTACCTATTTGAGTTTGCAAAAGTACTAATTTTTTCCGACATTGCAAAACCTTTTTTATCATAATCATCAAACAGAAAATATAATCAACTAATTATCAAAGATCAGAGATTTTATTTTTCTATTATTTTAACTATTTTAATTGATATATTTCGCTGTATTTTCGACCCAATCCATCATAGTCTAAGCCATATCCAACTATAAATTCGTCTTCTATTTGCTTACCTATATAATGTATCGAATAGTCTTTTTGAAACTTACCGGGCTTAAACAAAAGGGTACATATAAGTATCATTTTAGGATTATACTGTCTCAATTGATTCAACAATATTTCCATCGAAATACCGGTATCAATGATATCTTCTATCAACACTATTGTTCGGCCACTTATATCCTCATTCAATCCTATAAGCTGCTTTGCGTTTCCGGTCGATTGTGTTCCCGAATATGAAGCCATCTTTATAAACGACACTTCGGCGTCTATATCCATCTCTCTCAACAAGTCGGAAGCAAAAATAAAACTTCCATTCAACACAGGCAACATCAGCGGATTTTCGTCTTTCAAATCTTCGCTTATCTCTTTGGCCAATTCTTTTACTATCTGCTGTATCTCTACCTGCGACAAATATAGCTTAAACTCCTTGTCCTTTACTTTTATAGTATCTTGCATATAGTTATTCATATAAATGATATTACAACTATAATGCAATGTTATTGCACAATAGTTGTAATATACTATTTCATTACTTTTTGGTTATAGTTTTGTATATAGTCTTTACCAATGGCAAATCTTGTGCATCTAATGTATATTCCCAATACATTATACCACACAAATCGTTTTCCAATACATATTCCGATTTTATTGCCACCGAGTTAGTATCTTCGTAACACAATACAAACTTTCCGTTTTTGTCTGTAGCATAAGGCACCTTTGCCTCTTCGTCCCAATGGAAATTGTAGTCTTTCAAATTAAGGATGTCGCCGTAGTAAGTATAATCAGGCAAACTATCAACGCCATGACCATACAATGGAATACCCAACACCAATTTTTCTTTAGGAACACCAGCATTTAGGTGTGCTTTCACAGCCTCGTCGGTAGTTATTCTTCCGGCATATTCCGAACGATACAACGGAGCATGATGATAAGGAGGACGAGCCACATCATATGCCATTATATTAACCATATCCAAATAATCGATTACAGCAGGAAAATCGACATACAATGCATCTGCTATTGTTGCAATAGTCAGCATCTTATCGTTACCTATAGCTTCACGTATATCTTTTAGCAACAATGTAAAATTGTCAATATCATTCGGCGACGATGATATTCCGGCTTCCGAACTCGAAGGATATTCCCAATCCACATCTATTCCATCTATTCCGTATTCGTCTACTATACGTTTGCAATCTTGTGTAAAACTCTTTCTTTTTGTTTCGTCGGCAGCCATTTCGCTGAAACCACCGGCAGCCCAGCCACCCAACGACAGCAATATTTTTACATCAGGATTGTCTTTTTTCATGTTAGCCACACTCGCAAAACGTGGTTCATTCAAAATTACAATTCTATCAAACGTTGTGGTATCCACAAGACCAAAAGCGTAATTAATTTGTGTTACCCATTGCAATTCTGGGGTTACATCATTTTCGTATGTCAGGTATGCTGCTATAACCTTTTCAGGTGCCGATGTGTCTTTTTGCACTTTGCCACAAGAAAATAAAGACAACGCTACCAAGCCTAAAACATAGTGTACTTTTTTCATTATATGTTATTTTTGTTAGTTGTATTATATTACAAAAGGCTGATAACTATCAGCCTTTATATCATTTATTCAATTATTTCTATATCCGATTAACAAATTTACTCTCCAAACATCAATATATTAATGACATCCGAAAGTTTAGATTATTTGCTTTTTCTCCAATCAAATCCGGCTCTTACAGCCTGACCTGCAAATGGGAATTTAGGATCTACTACATATTTACCTCTGTCGTTTACACATCCCCACGAACCATCAATCTTAACCACAGCACAACGATTATATCTGTCGCCTACAAACTCTTGTGCATATTCGTATATCGGTTTTATGGCCCATTCTCCTCTATAGTTTACATATCCCCATATACCATCGTTGTTACGAGCAGGATACAACCATACTCCTATTGGTTCGTTTTTGTGCCATTGATAGCCGGCATCTGTAGCTTGGTCTTGTGTTTCGAAGACTATTTTTACCACAAGTTCACCTTTATCGCTTATGCAACCCCATTTGTCATCTTTTCTAATTACAGAATAACGTTTGTAAGTATAGTCTGTAAAATCCGTTGCATAATCATATTGAGGTTTAATTACCCAATTGCCTTTGCTGTTTGCAAAACCATATTTTTCAGTTTCTGGGTCTTTTACCAAAAGTACCCATTCATTAACCGAAGTACCACCGGACAACTGTTGATAATATGCTTCGATAGCTTGATTGCTGAATTCAAAAATAGGCTCTACCACAAATTTACCTTTAGTGTCTATTGCACCCCAACATTTTCCTTTCTTTACGGGAGCAATAGCATTCTTATCATCCGAAAAATTTCCGGCACCATCAAATGCAGGCGAGATAACCCACATGTTTTTATTATTCACATAGCCCCACTTATCCGAAAACTGGTCAAATAAAGGCTTCATCTTTTGAGCCGAAACGGTCATAAACATGGCTCCGAACAAGAATAAAAAGTATATTTTTTTCATTTTTACGTATATAAATTCTTATATTTTTTCTACTTTTACGGGTGCAAAGATACAAAATTATTCCGAATTAGAATACACTAATCAATTTATTGATATTATTTTGTTTCGTTTAATCATCTGTACAGTCGTTTTACACCTCTATAATTCAAATATTTAAACAAAAATCCAAGAGATAAAAAATAATATAATTTATTTTCGTCAGTTAGTTTTTAAACATAAAATAAACGGCACCAACCAAACATAAACATGCCCAAATATAATTTGTTTTAAATGGTTGATTCATCACTATCATTGCAAAAGGAATAAATACCGAAAGAGATATTACCTCTTGAATAATTTTTAATTGAGGCAATGTATATACGGTTATTCCCAATCTATTTGCCGGCACCTGTATCATATACTCAAAAAAGGCTATCAACCAACTAACTATTGCTGCCACATACCATGCCTTGTTGGACATATTTTTCAAATGACCATACCATGCGTATGTCATAAAGAAATTAGATAGTATCAGCATCAATACAGATACTACGTATGGACTTGTAATTATCTTCCACATATTAGTTATTTATTTATCATTTTCAACAAATTAGCCAAGGCTTGATTTACTGTTCGTTCTATCACCCTCAGCCTATCATCACCAAAGGTCATTTTTTGTGTATGTATCTCATCTTTCGATGCCACAGCTATCCATACCGTTCCCACCGGTTTTTCGGCTGTTCCACCACCCGGCCCGGCTATACCTGTAGTAGCCACAGCATAATCGGTATCCATTGTATTCATTACCCCCATTGCCATCTCGCGCGCTGTTTCTTCGCTTACTGCTCCATATTTTAGCAATGTATCGACATTTACTCCCAATATTTTTTCCTTTATTTCGTTAGAATAAGCCACCACACTGCCTTTAAAATATTGCGACGCTCCGGCCAACGACGTTATACTCGATGCTATGGCACCGCCCGAACAACTTTCAGCCACCGACAGCGTTTTCAATTTGCGTATCATTTTGTCGGCTACCACTTCGGCCAAAGTTTCCATATCTTCGCCAACTATATAGTCGCCAACTATCTTGTACAACTCTGCCACTGCGGTATCGATACCGGCAAGCATATCGTTTTTGTCGCCATCATTGCCTCTTGCAGTAAGACGCAAGCGTACCAAGCCGGCTTTAGGCAAATAAGCCAACTTGATATATTTTGGCAACGACAATTCCCATTGCTCTATTCTGTCAGACAAGAAGGATTCGCCTATGCCTTGAAAAAGAATGTTTTTATTCAATATACATCCTACATTGAAATATTTTACCATTCGAGGTATCACCTCTTCATCGATAAGATATTTCATTTCGAAAGGCACACCCGGCAACGACACTATTACTTTACCATCTTTCTCAAACCACATGCCCGGCGCCGTACCTCTTTTATTCAACAATACAGTGCAACAACGAGGCACCAAGGCTTGTTGGCGATTGGTATCGGTCATCGGATAACCACGTTTTTCAAATATCGCAGATATAATATCGAAGGTTTGTTTATCTTCTACAAAATCGCTATCAAAAAAATCGCACAACGTCTTTTTGGTAATATCGTCTTTCGTAGGTCCCAAACCTCCGGTTATTATTACAGCATTGCTGCAAAGCATGGCCTGCTGCAATGTATCTTCTATATCTGTTCTGTTGTCCGATATAGTATACACCTTTTCCACGTCCATGCCGGCAGCTATCAATTGCTGCGACATCCAAGTGGCATTGGTATTTACCACTTGGCCTATCAGCAATTCATCTCCGATATTTATAAGAGATACTTTCATATCAATTATAGTCTATTTTTACTATTTTAGTGACAATGCCGGTTCTTGTTGCGACAAGCAATGGAAACTACCCAATCCCCAGATAATATCGGTACTGTCTACCGCATGAATTGTTCTATCTTTAAAACATTCTTCCAATACATAATACGCTTTATTATCAGCGGCGCATTTATATGTAGGCATTATAATGCTGTTGTTGGCTATATAGAAATTGGCATACGAAGCGGGCAAACGTTGATCTTCCCATATAACGGGGTCTGGCATTGGCAACTCTACTATGTTAGGTTGTTTTCCCGAAGACAAACGCACTTTATTCAATAGTTTAAGATTGTCTTGCAGTGGTGCGTAATTTTCGTCATAAATATTTGTTTCCACAGCTGTTACTATAGTATCTTCGTTTACAAAACGCGACAAATCATCGATATGACCATCTGTATCATCGCCATCGATACCATCGCCCAACCAAATTACGTTATTTACTCCGTAATAGTTGCACAACATTTCTTCTATCTGACCTTGATTAAGATGAGGATTGCGATTTTCGTTTAGCAAACAAGCCTTAGTGGTCAAAAGATCGCCTACACCGTTAAAGTCTACCGAACCACCTTCCATAACTATACCGGGTTCGAAAACAGGCAAGTTCAAATAGTCGGCAACAAGACGTGGTATTTGGTTGTCCAAATCGCAAGGATATTTGCCTCCCCATGCGTTGTATTGCCAATTTACGATAGCTTTTTGACTTCTATCGTTTCTATTCAACAAAAAGGCCGGACCACAATCGCGTGTCCATGCATCGTTGTTGGGGAATATGTGGAATACTATATTCTCCATATTAGCCCCTATCATTGTCAACGAATAAGAAATAGTTTCTTGTATTTTATTATTCAACACATTTATATGCACTTTTTCTACATCGGCAAGCAACTTAATAAATAAGTGATACGATGGAAATATTGTATCTATCTTATCGGGCCACGAATTTTCGTTGTGTGGATAATTCAACCACGTTGCTTCGTGTCTTACCCATTCGGCAGGAAAATAATATCCTAATTCTTTTGGTGTCATTTTATTGTTTATTATTGTTTACAATTACATTTATTATACATATCGTTAAGCAGTGTTTCCAACAATTCGTTGTACTTATCCCAACTATATTTTTGCAATACATAGTTGTAAGCATTGTCGGCCAACATATCTGCTTCGTCTTTATTATCCAATAATTTTATTATTGCATCGGCATACTCTTGTGCCGTTTTAGCCACTATTACCTGTTTTCCGTCTTCGGCGGCCAACGCATTGTTTGCCAAAGACGATGTTATGCAAGGCTTTTTAGTGGCCATAGCCTCCAACAGTTTGTTTTGCAATCCGGTGCCTATACGCATAGGAGCCACAAAAAGTCCGGCTTTGGCATAACACTCTCCTATATCGTTTACCCAACCGGTAACCGTTACCTTATCGGACTGTAGCTTTTTTACGGCCGGCACAGGGTCGGCACCGGCCAACATCACTGTGGTATGCGGTCGTTTTTGCCATACTATGGGCATAATATCTTTTATCAAAAATACCGCCGCATCGATATTCGGAGCATAATGCATATTACCACTAAACAATATATCGTACTCCACCGCTATATTTCGCGGACGAAACAAAGCAGTATCAACGCCATTGGGCAATATGGATATGGTATCGTTTTTTTGATGAGGTATGGCATCACGGTCGGCAGAGGATATTATTGTAAAAGCATCGTAACACTCAAAGGCATCATACTCGCACGAACGCAACATCTTAAATTCGTAATGCAATATTCTGCGCAACAATCCTTTGGTTTTATACATCCTACGCTCTATATTCTTGCTCAAACAGTCTTGAAAATCCAACAACTTTGGTTTCGACGATTTCTTTACCCACTCCATGGTGCGTACCATTTGGCAATAAACCACATCGGGATTCTGCTCTTTTTCAAATGCCAAATACTCGTTTCTTATCTTTTTGGTATTCCAATAGCCGTCTACCTGCAACGAGTTTATCGATAAAAAAGCCTTCAGTATATTGTAATACACCTTTATCTTCGACAGTGTAACCACTTTTATTGCCGAACAATAAGGTTTTATTTTTTCTATATATTCGTTTGGCAGCTCCTGATGAGACACACAAAAGAGCACCACATCGTTGTTTTTCGACAAGCAACGTATTTGGTGGTATGCCCTTAACTTATCACCTTTTTCCAACGGATAAGGGAAACGCGGGAGTGCTACTAATACTTTCATTGTTCAACCTGTTTTAATCAATCAAAAAGAGTACCTTGTACCACCTCGCTATCTGCTGCCGAATCGGTATATACGTCCTTATCGGCATCTATGGTTTCGGATTCTTCCACTATTTCCGGTTCGGGTTCGGGCAATGGGTCAAGCCATTCGTAGTTCTTTATAACGGCAGTGGATATTCTCTTACCTTTGGCCTTATAGCCTTTCACTCCTATAAAGTCCGTAACCTCTATTATTTCCGATGCTATCTTTTTATTGCTGTTCTCGGTATCGTAGTTTATCTCCAATCGTGGAAATGTGTCAAACACTATATCCAACAATACATCATCGGAATCTTCGTCCAAAAACGACAGTTTCTTATCCAACTCTTCTACCTGGAAACGTTTTAAATAATAATATTTGGTTTCGCCCTCTTGATATAATGCCGTCAGTATCGTTTTGGGATTATTTTTGCGTATGTGAATCAAATCATCGTCGAAGTGATTGGTCAAATCGAAATTACAAGTTCTAAAGAATCCCGATTTTGTTATCGACAATATCTTGTCGGCACCCTTAAAGTCGCCCAAAAATGTTCCACGTCCTTCCACATTCAATCGTTTCACCGTTTCGTCGAACCATATACTTCTGGCACCTAATGTCGACACACCTTCGCCTTTTATATTTATCTTGCGTATTGCATTCTTGGTAAGTATATTTCCAAACGACGAGCGTCCTTTTATCACCACATCGGCAAAATCGAATTCAAAGCTTAACTTTCTCAATTTTGGTTTGGCACGATGATGTACCATTATCGTTTCGGCTTCGCCATTGGGGTTGGCCGAAAAATACAACACCTTGCTACCCTTGGTGCCTTTGGTTAAATCGTATTCTCTGTCGCGTGTTACACCCGTTACCGAAAAACGCTTAACCATGGCATTGCCAAATGCTCCGTCGGAATATACCACATTGTATATCGTACGTTCGTCGCGCTTACGGAACACATTTATATATATGATCTCTTTGCAGTCTTTGTTGCCCACAAAGCCTTTTTCCTGTACTTTGGATATCATATATGTACCGTCTTTGCGGAATACTATTATCTCGTCCAAGTCAGAGCAATCACACACATATTCCACATTTTCGTCTTTCTTCAACCCGTAGCCTGCAAAGCCATCTTTCTTGTTTACATACAACTTTTCGTTGGTTATGGCCACCGTTACGGCCTCTATGTTTTCAAAGTTGCGTATCTCTGTTTTACGTTCGCGACCTTTGCCATATTTGGTCTTTATGCGTTCGAAATATGCTATCGAGTAGTCTATGATATGCTCTATGTCGTACTGCACTTGAGCCATATCGTCTTCCACAGCTTTCAATATATCGTCGGCCTTGTCGCTATTGTACTTCGATATGCGTTCGATAGGTATCTTACGCAATCTAAGTATATCATCTTCGGTTACCGGACGCAACAAATTCTTTACAAAAGGTTTCAATCCTTCATCAATGGTGGTATTGATGGCCTCGTCGGTGGTACACTTCTTTATGTCTTCGTATATCTCATTCTCGATAAATATACGTTCGAGCGACACCCATTGCCATTTTTCTTGCAGTTCGGCAAGTTGTATCTCCAATTCTTTAAGCAACAATGCCTTTGTATGCTCGGCCGAAGATTTCAATATCTCGCTTACCGACATAAACACCGGTCTGTCGTCGTTGATAACAAAACTATTTGGCGACAAACTTATCTCGCACTTGGTAAACTTATACAAGGCATCTATCATTTGGTCGGGCGACACGTTTGGTGCCAAATAAATCATTATCTCTACATTGGCAGCAGTATTGTCGTCAACCTTTCTTATCTTTATCTTGCCCGAGTCGTTGGCCTCTATTATACTTTTTATAAGCGAATCGGTGGTGGTACCAAAAGGTATCTCGCTTATCATCAAGGTTTTCTTGTCTATCTGTTGTATTTTGGCTCTTATCCTTACTTTACTCAAGTTGGCACTATCCTTATCGGATTTTTTGGCTTTCTTTTTAGGAGTTTCGCCATCTTCGCCGTCAAAATCGTCGAAATCGTCAACGTCTAAAGCATCAAAATCGTCATCATTGCTATCGCTAACCCCTTTTATTCTGCGCAAACCATCGTTGTACTTGCTCACATCTATCATACCTCCGGTAGGGAAGTCGGGATACAACGTAAAATCTTCGCCTTTGTAATAGGCTATGGTAGCGTCGATAAGTTCTATAAAATTGTGAGGCAATATCTTGGTAGCAAAAGCCACACCTATACCTTCGGTACCCTGCGCCAATAGCAACGGGAATTTTATAGGCAACGATATAGGCTCTTTGTTTCTACCATCGTAACTGGGTTTCCAATCCGTTATTTTGGGATTATATACCACATCCAATGCAAACTTCGACAAGCGTGCTTCTATATAACGGGGAGCAGCAGCACCATCGCCGGTAAGTATATTACCCCAGTTTCCCTGACAGTCGATAAGCAAATCCTTTTGCCCCAATGTTACCAACGCATCGCCTATAGAGGCATCGCCATGGGGGTGATACTTCATGGTATTACCCACTATGTTGGCAACCTTGTTGTAGCGACCATCATCCAATTCTTTCATCGAATGCAAAATACGACGTTGAACAGGCTTCAAACCATCACTAAGTGCAGGCACAGCTCTGTCTAATATCACATACGAAGCGTAATCCAAATACCAATTTTGAAACATACCCTTCAACGATATCAGATTGCCTCCATCCGATACCGATTGTGGATTAGTATTGTTTTGTTTTTCTAAATTCTCACCCATAATATATTTTGCATTCAATAAAACCATACCCTATCGAAAAGCATATAACAATATGAATATCACACAAATTTATACTTTTCGAAAGGCTTTTTTTCTTTAAATAATCATCTGCAAAGTTACGTAAAAAAATATAATTTGACAAGTGTTACAACAAAAAAAACATTACCTCTCCGAGTCCTGCAAAAGTTTACGCTTAGCAGTCTGCAAAACCACAATCTATCGCTAGAGAAAGCAATTAGTAATTAGCAGTTTATAATTAACAACCGGCTTCGCTTCCGCTTCGTAGGCGAAAGGCTACAAAGCAACAGACAAACAATATCCACCCCCTCATTAAACCCTACTCCAAAATACTACCTACATCCCGTCCGCCGTTCCATTCTTATCCCGAATCGAGATTGGAGATGAACATCGGCGCACAAGAATCGACAGAAAACAGGCGGAATAATATATCATCTGCCACTCCAATGCCAACAGCCGAGAAGCAATATGCAATAGTTACACACGAAACCATTGATATACAGATTACTAAAAATATCATAAGCATCAATGCCATTGTTCAGAAATATGTTTTTGATTGTTCCCCAGCCAATTACACAGTATGGTAATCGTTAAATGATAATGCAAAGATACGATTTTTTTTTGAATAAAACAAAAAATGTATCGATACATTTTTGTACACAATTCCGACACTCTAACATTCAAACTATTAGAAAATATCCATACACGAACGATACACAAAACTTCACGAATAATCGGCATCAAATTGACGATATACCGTGAAGCAAACGACACCCGGGTATGAAACAAACGACGGTATATCATTATTTTAGTGCAAATATGATTACTAAAAAACATTACTTTACAGAAAATATTACTACATTACTACATTACATGTAATAAATGAGTAACAAAATGTAACAAAATGCCATTTTTTGAGATAAGCAAT
>JAFZFU010000015.1 GCA_017555745.1 Bacteroidales bacterium | reverse complement strand
TTTTACTTTCTTTTGATTGAGTGTAGCGGGCTACACGATTGAAAAAGAAATAAAAAGATTTCAAGAAAAAACGTAAAGCACGCAAAAGTTTAAAGAATAATTCTTCTAATTTAATGAAACGTGGAATTTTTAGAAGTTGCCTTATTACATTTCCATCTTCCGAAGAGAATATATCACAAAAAAATTATACTATAAAGTATTGACAAACAAAGAAGGAAGATTAGAATAAATATTTTAATAGACAAAATGATTGCCATATCAATTATTTTGTGTAACTTTGTACCCTCAATCAAAAAAAATACACTTGTAATGACACGTAAAAACATACACCGTTTGGTAGTCGGCATCTTCCTTATAATAGGAAGCATAAGTTACACTTTTTCGCAAACTGTAAGTGGCACCGTTAGCGACAAAAGTACCGGCGAAACCCTTATAGGAGCCACCGTATTAGACTTAGTATCAGGCAAAGGCACCATCACCAACACGCATGGGCGCTACTCGTTAACCCTACCACAAGATTCGGCACATATCCGAATATCGTATATCGGCTATACCCCCGAGCAATTTCCTCTGCAACTTGGCGACACATCGGTGGAATTAAACGTACAGCTAATTCCCAGCATAGAACTCAAAACCGTTACCATACGAGCCGAACGCCCTACTGATCCAAAATCATCGCAGATAAGTGCCATTGCAGTACCGGTAGAACACTTAAAATCGGTGCCCGTGATATTTGGCGAAACCGACGTATTAAAAACCCTCCAGCTAATGCCCGGTGTGCAAAGTGGCTCGGAAGGCATGAGCGGCATGTATGTACGTGGCGGTGGTCCCGACCAGAACCTATTCTTACTCGATGGTGTACCCATCTATAACGTCAACCACCTTGGAGGATTCTTTAGTGCCTTTAACGCCGACGCAGTAAAGAACGTAACACTATATAAAGGCAGCTTTCCGGCACACTTTAGCGGACGCTTATCGAGTGTGCTCGACATCACTACCAACAACGGCAACGACAAAGAATATCATGGCAATTTATCGATAGGAGCCATATCGGCAAAATTCAGCCTCGAAGGGCCCATCATTAAAGAAAAGACCACCTTCAGTATATCGGGCCGTCGCACATACGGCGACGTATTGCTGCAACCATTTCTGCTTCTAATGTCGTCCACCGAGGGAGTAAAAACAAACGGCGGCTATTACTTTTACGATATAAATACCAAAATAACACACAAGTTTTCGGAAAAAAGTCGTTTGTATGCCAGCTACTATATGGGCGACGACGCTATATATGCCAAATTCAGATACACATATCTAACCGACAATGACTATATGAAACTCAACTACAATTGGGGAAATATAGTGGGTAGTTTAAGATGGAACTACGTAATTAACCCAAAACTGTTTATGAATATCAGCACCTCATATACACGCTACCGCAACAATCTTGGATTCGGAATGGAATATTTTTATCAATATAGTCAATTTGATTACGAAGAAATGAGTATGGACATGAGCTATAACTCCGGCATACAGGATATTGCAGTACGTGCCGATTTTGACTACACCCCCACTCCCGAACACAATATAAAATACGGAGGCACATTCACTCACCATATCTTCACTCCCGAAATAACAGGAATAAAAACAGATATGAGTTCCTCAATATACGAAGGAGACAACCTTAGTTTTGATACCATATTGGGCGAAAGCATAATACATGCCGAAGAATTAAACATTTATGCCGAAGACGATTGGGCTATAACCGAAACATTAAAAATAAACGGAGGATTGGCTCTTAGCGGTTTCTCGGTGCAAGGTACCTTCTACCCCTCCATACAACCACGCCTAAGCGGCCGCTGGATGCTTAGCGAAAACCTATCGACCAAATTCGGCTATGCCTATATGACACAATATCTACACCTATTGAGCACATCGGGCATAAACCTACCCACCGACTTATGGGTACCGGCAACAGCACGCATAAAACCCATGAACTCGCACCAAATAGCCGCCGGATTGGCCTACAATCTTAACGACTTGGTTGACCTATCGGTAGAAGGATATTACAAACACATGAACAACCTTATGGACTACAAAGACGGAGCATCGTTTTGGGGTAGCAGCGTAGGTTGGGAAGACAAGGTATGTCTTGGCAAAGGCTGGGCATACGGATTAGAATTTTTGGCACAAAAAACTTTGGGCGACTTTACCGGCTGGATAGGATACACTTGGAGCAAAACCATGAGACAGTTCGACCGCCCCGGCCAAGTGCTTAGCGGCGGAAAACCATTCCCCGCCAAATACGACCGCCGTCACGATATATCAATAGTATTTATGTATAAACCCAACGATAAGTTTGACATAAGCGCCACATGGGTATACTGTACCGGCAACACTGCCACACTTGCATTACATGAATTTGAACACAAGATAAATACAAAAGACTACTACGAAGACTATTACTACGACTCGTCGCTACCATACCTCGAAGGACGCAACAACTTCAGAATGCCGGCCTATCACCGTTTGGATATAGGAATGAACTTCCACAAAAAGAAAAAACACGGCATACGCACATGGAGCCTGAGCGTATACAACGTATACAACCGCCACAATCCATATATGGTATACCAAGACGGCAACAAACTAATGCAACTATCAATATTCCCGATAATTCCATCAGTTTCGTATCAATATAAATTCTAACTACGACAACAGGCAATAATTAACAGATAATTATCAACCACAAAACAATCATAGAAATGAAATATACATATAAATATATACGCTTGGCAATAGTTACAATAGTAGCAGCGATATCGATATCGTCGTGCAGCGAGCCTTTAAACATCGATTACATCGACCGCGACCCAATGGTGGTAGTAAAGGCCATAAACGAAGTGGACAGTACCTTTGCTCTACGCCTTACCTACAGCCGTTGGTTTTTGGACAACCATCCTTTCAAAGAAATAGACGATGCCGATGTAACACTTTTTGTAAACGGCAATAAAGCAGGTAATGGTATCCTCACTACAATAAACACAAAAAAATACTATGTTATAAACAACTACGCTCCAAAGGAAAACGACAATCTGGAACTATCGATACAAGTACCCGAATACGACGAGGTAACAGCAAAATGTAAAGTACCGAAACGTCCCATTGTATCAAATATGCATGTAGAAGAGGTCATACATATGTATAGCTATGAAAACTACGACTACATAACCGATTCGTCGTACACGGTAAAAGACACATCGAGTTGCGAATACATAATATCGTTTACCCTACACGACAATCCTGCAGAACAAAACTTTTATATGATAAGTGCCATGTCGAAAGATTCGACATGGAGAACACCCCACTATGTTTATGTCGAAGACTACGTACTATCCGAAGAAATGTCATCGATATTAGAAATTATCGGCGACGGTGTAGATGGTGTAAGAGAATTTCTGTTTTCCGACAGCAAAATAAATGGTAAAGACTACACAGTAAAAATATCGTTCGACAACTACAAACCAATATCTAAATACGATGAAACATTTCTTATAATATCATCAATATCGCCCGATTTGTACTACCATATGATAACAAAAGAACAAGAAGAGGGTTTGGGCGATTTATTCGGCGAACCTGTTCAAATACATTGCAATGTGGAGAACGGAATAGGAATATTGGGTGTAACAAGCCCCACTTATGAACGCATAATACCCGATGTAACCACTGTTAAAGACGAAACAGTAGAATATTGGTAAAAAACTACAAAAATTCATGGTATACCATCAACTGCATCATACCCTATTGTGATGCGACTGATGGTATACCACGAAATAAATAACATACATCCCTTTTGAGAAAGAGGAAATACATTAGGTATAAAAAATCATTGAGAGAAAATAATCGAACAATCAGCAAATATACAACAACTTATAAGCAATCAGCAACAATAACCTATCCAATATATATAGAAGCACGAAGCAAAATATCGTTTTTTTGCACCGCAAATAAGGAAACTTAAAGATAATTTTGCGTTCCTTCGGTGTATTTTCATTTCAAAATTTCTCTATATAGTTGTATCTCTCAATCGTTTATAAATTAATATTTTTTAAGCATGGAAACGCTTTGAGTTTTCTGAGTTTTTGTTATACTTTTGCATCGTCAAAAGATAGATAAAATATAAGATATGCCAAGCGACGAAATACGAAATAGAATACTCAACGAAGCTACTGCGATGTTTTTGCGCGAAGGATTCCAAAAAACTAATTTGGATACATTGTCGCAGATGCTGTTTGTAAGCAAACGCACCGTATATAAAATATTTGGTAGTAAGAAGGGACTATACAGAGAATGTATAAAACGTATTATTACAAACGTAGAGTATGAAGACGAACTTAATATCCGAAAAAACGAAAAAAGTATCAACAATATACGAGATTTCATAGAATCGCACTCATCGGGCGAACTGCTACTGATGGAACAAGCACTCAACGACTTGAACAAATACTTTCCGGATATTTATGAAGAATGCCTCAAATCGTCGGAACAAAAAAGAATGGCAAGATTGGTAGAACAGATAAAAGAAGGTCAGCGAAACGGAGATATACATCCAAGCGTAAACCCGGAAATAGTGGCCATCATAATACAACAAATGATAAAAAACCGAATTACACCAAACGATGGCAATAGCGATTCGAATCCTAACATATACCTACGTTCGGAAATATTTACCGAGTTTATGCGTATATTTTTGAGAGGATTGCTATCCGAAAAAAGAATTCAAGAATATGATGATAACATAACATAATGTGCAAGAAAAGGAATATGGGAAACCAAACCAATGAAATAACCAAATAAACATGAGTAACGAAAAAAGTTTCCCTTTCCTTTTTTAACAAATAAGAAATTTAGAGAATTAAACTTATTCAAAATATAGTGATTACTTTTTTCAGAAATTCTCTAATGTTATTTCAAGGGGGCACACATCCATAACAACACTTCCCCTCTATTATAAATACCCCGCCCCCTTGTTTTTTTTACTCTCTACGAAAATGAAGCCAATACTTTCAGATTTTTTTCGTCATTAGTTTTTTTATATCGAAAAAAAATCGTAACTTTGCAAATCGTATCTAATTACGGTTATTCTTACTAATAATTTGGTAATTAGGTACATTATTTGAATAAACGTAAGTCAAACCCAACTGAGTAAGCAGTTATAAAAGAAAAAAACAAACTGATGGATTTAAAAAACATCAAACCCCTAGAAGATTTCGATTGGAATTCGATAGGAAAAAAAGCAAATGTGTATTCGGAAGCTGAACAATCAAAATTAGATGAAGCTTACGCAAAAACTTTCAACCAAATTACAGAACAAGACATTATCGAAGGTACTATCGTTTCTATCAGCGATAGAGAAGTGGTAGTGAACATTGGATTCAAATCAGACGGAATCATTCCTGCATCTGAATTGAAATACAATCCTGAATTGAGAGCCGGCGATAAAATCGAAGTTTACGTTGAAAGCCAAGAAGATTCGAACGGACAACTTTTATTATCACACAAAAAAGCTCGTATCTTGAAATCTTGGGAACGCGTTAATGAAGCATACGAAACACAAGAAATCATCACCGGATATGTTAAATGCCGCACAAAAGGTGGTCTTATCGTTAACGTATTCGACAACATCGAAGCCTTCTTACCAGGTTCGCAAATCGATGTTAAACCTATTCGCGATTACGATGTATTTGTAGACAAGAATATGGAATTCAAAGTTGTAAAAATCAACCACGAATATAAAAACGTTGTTGTTTCTCACAAAGCTCTTATCGAAGACGAAATTGAAGCACAAAAAGCTGAAATTATCGCTAAACTTGAAAAAGGCCAAGTATTGGAAGGTATCGTTAAAAACATCACTTCTTACGGTGTATTCATCGATTTGGGTGGCGTTGACGGTCTTATCCACATTACCGATCTTTCGTGGGGTCGCATCAACCATCCTGAAGAAATCGTTCATTTGGACCAA
>JAFZFU010000014.1 GCA_017555745.1 Bacteroidales bacterium | reverse complement strand
TCAAACATATCTAATGGCCGTCATTAGAAATATTACACATAAAGTATTGATTAATATATAGGCAACTTCTAAAAATTGCTTTACAAGTGATTTGTGGAATTTTGTTAGAAAGATTTCGGCAAAAAAACGCAACGTTGCGATTAAGCGAGTAAAGAGCAATGCCTAAGCATTAGCTATTTCGAGCGATAGCAACATCGACGAAGTCAACCACGCAAAAGTTTCAAAGAACAGTCTTTTGTTTATCCGAAACGTGGAATTTTTAGAAGTTGCCTTTATTCAAAAGTTCCAAATAAATAGACTATTACAAGATTACTACATTACAAAAGGACAACGGACTACGGCTATGCCGGATTTACGGATCTACGGATTTACGGAAGCTTCGCCTAGACAACGAATCGTGCGGTAGCCACTCATAGACTTGTAGACTTGTTGTCTCGTAGTCTGCGAAGCGCCAGCTGAGCACAAAGCATCTAAAAAAAACTTTTGGATAATTCGGAAAATAGTAGTATCTTTGCAAATTAATTTATTACGAAACAATTGATGGAAAACGATAATAATATATTGGGATACAAACGCATCGACGAATATAATACCGAAACGGTAAACGAACTTGCGTATCATTATAAAGAAATATTGCGTCTTATAGGCGAAGACCCCCAACGCGAAGGCTTGTTGGACAGTCCGGTGCGTATAGCCAAAGCTATGCAGTTTTTTACGCATGGCTATGATTTAGAGCCCGAAAACATCATAAAATCAGCTATTTTTACCGAAGACTATCGCCAAATGGTGCTTGTGAAAGATATAGAGATATACTCGCTATGCGAACACCACATGGTGCCGATAATAGGCAAAGCGCATGTGGCATACATACCCAATGGCAAGATAGTGGGTTTGAGCAAGATACCACGTGTGGTGGACGCTTATGCACGCCGTTTGCAGGTGCAGGAACGCCTCACCAAACAGATAAAAGATTGTATTCAAAACACATTGAATCCTCTTGGAGTGGCAGTGGTTATAGAAGCGCAGCATTTGTGTATGAGCATGCGTGGTGTGCAAAAACAAAATTCGGTAACCACCACATCCGATTTTACAGGTGCTTTTTTGAATAACAAGAGCACTCGCGAAGAATTTATGCACTTGATAGGTGTAAGCTTGATATAACAACAAAAAACAGTTACTGAGATGAAGAAACATATAAATATATTGGTGGCGATGGCCATGTTTTTAGGATTGTCGATAGGTGCAAACGCACAATTGGCACACACCAAAGACGGATTTGTAGACACGAAAGCCAAAGATATAATAACCAAGGCCAAGAACAAAATAAAATCGGCCAAAAGCATAAGTTTTGTTACCGAAATAATTGTGAAAGACCAAGAAAAGAAAGAACAAAACCGCCAGCGTGCACAAGTGTTGCTATCTAAAAACAAATACCGCATAACGGTGGGTGGTCATATTTTTTATTGCGACGGAGTAAACGTATGGCATCACAACCGCGAAACACAAGAGGTGATTATCAATAATATCGAAAAAGAAGAAGATAATATTCTTAACCCCGTAAAACTGCTCGAAAACTACGAAAAGAACTTCCGTCCTAAATTTATAAGAGAAGAAGAAGACGGCACTTTTGTGATAGACTTTACGCCCAAAAAGACCAAAGAATACCACAAGATAAGGGTATTTATAGGCAAAGACTATCAAATAAAGAAATTGGAAATGAATTATTACGATTCGTCGAAAACAGAATATACCATAGAACAATACCACACCAATGTAAATTCGGCAGACAGCGACTTTGTGTTTAATGCCACCGAAAAAGGTATTGAAATTATTGACATGCGATAATGGGTATGAAAATAGAGGGAGAAGAGATAGTTGATGAAGGAAAAGAAATGGATAATAAGAAATGATTACGACAAAGACGTTGTAGAAAGACTTGCGGCAGAATTGAATGTTGACAAGGTTATAGCCACATTGCTTGTAGAACGAGGCATCACCACATTCGACAGTGCCCGCGACTTTTTCCGTCCCAAGTTGGAACACTTGCACGACCCCTTTTTGATGAAGGACATGGATCGTGCCATATCGCGCATAAACCAAGCCATAAAAGACAACGAAAGAATATTGGTATATGGCGACTATGATGTTGACGGAACAACAGCAGTAAGTTTGGTATACACATATCTTAAGTCGTTTCATTCGAATATAGACTACTACATACCCGACAGAGATACCGAAGGATATGGAATCTCTTTTCAGGGTATAGAATATGCGCTTAATAGCAATGTGTCGCTTATAATAGCGTTGGACTGCGGCATTAAAGCATTGGAACAGATAAACTATGCCAAGTCGAAGAATATCGACTTTATAGTTGGCGACCACCACTTGCCCGGCGACGAGCTGCCCGAGGCATACGCCATACTGGACCCCAAACGCCAAGATTGCGAATATCCGTACAAGGAACTTTCGGGTTGTGGCATAGGTTTTAAACTTATAGAGGCACATTTGGAAAACAAAATGGGTGTTAAACTGTCGGACCCCGACACCAACAACCCATATAAGACCAAGACCAAAGAACGCATAAAACGTGAACTGCTTACATACCTCGATTTGGTGGCCGTAAGCATAGCGTCGGATATAGTGCCCATAATGGGCGAAAACAGAGTGTTGGCCTATTATGGACTAAAGGTAATAAACAAATGTCCTCGTGCAGGTTTGGAAGCCATATTGTATTACAGCAATATAATGCCGAGGGGTATGAATCCCGAAAACAAAGAGAGTGCCAACGACTTGTATTTTTGCAAGGAATTGAACATAACCGATTTGGTATTTTTGGTGGGTCCGCGTATCAATGCCGCCGGCAGAATACGTAGCGCATTGAACAGCGTTAAGCTTTTGATATCGCGAGATATCGACGAAGCCAAAGGTATAGCCTACGAAATAGACACCTACAACAAAGAGCGTAAAGACCTCGACACATTGGCCACCGAGGAAGCCAAAAACATTTTGGACAACAGCGAAGTGCATGCCAACAAGAAGTCGATAGTGTTGTACAAAGAATCGTGGCACAAGGGAGTGATAGGTATCGTGGCATCGCGATTGGTGGAAACATACTATAAGCCCACTATAATATTCACCAAGTCGAACGATTTGATAACAGGCTCGGCACGTTCCATAAAGGATTTCGACATACACTCGGCCATAGAGCATTGCAGCGACTTGCTTGAACATTTTGGCGGACATAAATATGCGGCGGGAGTATCGCTGAAACCCGAAAACTTCGACCTTTTTGTAAAACGTTTCGAAGAGGTGGTGAACAACACCATAAACGAAGAGCAGATGGTACCCGAAATAGAGATAGACACACCGCTTAGTTTTTCGGAAACCATAACGCCTAAGTTTTTGCGTATTCTTAAGCAGTTCTCGCCTTTCGGACCCGAAAATATGACACCGGTATTTGTGTCGAAACATTTGGTGGACACCGGCTACGCACGTGTGGTGGGCAGCAAGCATTTAAAATTCTGTGTTACACAGCTCGAAACCAAGTCAGACTTTTATCCTTCCATAGGATTCCAGTTGGGCGAACACCACGAAAAGGTACGTTTGGGCGAAAGTTTCAGTATATGCTACAATATCGAAGAAAACTACTGGAACGGCAAAACAGAAATTCAACTGAATGTAAAAGATTTAAAATTCGAATAAAAGCAAGAGGGATATGCGCCGAAACGTATATCCCTCTTTTATTATATGATATTCCATATTTCCCAACTCTTTTCGGCTTGCAGCTGCAACATCTGCATTCCGTTTTTTACAGTGGCACCATGCTGCATAGCCTTGGCTATAAACAGCGTTTCGGAGGGGTTGTAAACCAAGTCGTAACATAAATGCATAGGGGTCAGCCCTTCATAATCGATATCGGGACATTGGTCCACATCGGGATACATGCCCTGCGGAGTGGCATTGATTACCAAATGATAGTCGGCCAACAAAGATGAATCCACATCGCTATACGACAACATATTTTCGCCTCTGCTTTGGCGGCTTACAAACTTATAGCCGATATTCAGTTTGTCCAACACGTATGCCACCGCCTTCGAGGCACCACCCGTTCCCAATATCAGTGCATATATATGGTTGGGGTTAAGCAAAGGCTGCAACGATTGTTCAAAGCCATATACATCGGTATTGTAGCCTTTAAGATAGGGTTTGCCCATTTGGGAGTGTTCCACCTTAACGGCATTAACGGCACCCACCTGCAAGGCCTCGTCCGACAACTCGTCGATATAGGGCAGTATGGTCTGCTTATATGGTATGGTAACATTAAAACCTGACAGGCGCTCATTGTATATCAAGTCTGCCACCTCTCCTATCGTGCCCAAC
Source organism: Bacteroidales bacterium (assembly GCA_017555745.1). GTDB lineage: Bacteria > Bacteroidota > Bacteroidia > Bacteroidales > P3 > HGM05376. The sequence continues at coordinate 8,512 of JAFZFU010000014.1, read as the reverse complement.
TCGTACAGCTGATAAGTATAAAGAGAATCGGTAGCACCAAACTTTTCCTCGAAATACTTCTTAGAGAAAGAATGCTTCAACGATTGTCCTATCAAGCCAAAATGTTTCATATACCTTTACCTTTATGCTATAGTTCGAAATATATTTTGTTGTATGTGGTTTTCTCGTCGACTACTATCTTAACATTTGGACCAAACGTGCCTTCTTCAATCTCGGTTTTGGGATTGCGTAGCACCACTTTTTCAAGACTGTCGCAGCCAAAAAACAAATCGCTATCCAAAAACTGCACGTTATATGGTATGATAACAGTTTTCAATTTCTTGCAATTCAAAAACATTGCCTCGTTGAGATACGATATTCGTGCGGGCAAATCTATCTCTTCCAAGCTCTCACATTCACCAAAAGTTCCACCGCCGTTTTCACCGTAAGAACATACTTCGCCAAGCGTTTCGGGCAAAAATATCTTTTTCAAACTTATGCAACCATAAAAGGCATAGTCTTCTATCTTTCTCAAACTCGATTCGGCGGAGATATTTATATATTCCAATTTGGAACAATTTTCGAAAGCTCCCCTCTTTATAACCACCACATAGTCGGGGATATCAATACTTTCCAAAGCTTCGCAATTAAAAAAAGTGTACTCCCCTATCTTCATCAAATATGGCGGAAGATATACCCGTTTAAGGTTTTTGCACGAATTGAAAGCATTCTTGGCAATGGACGACACCAATTCGGGCACTATAAAATTTTCGTAGTTCGACGGACAACGTATCAACTTGGTTTGATGTTTGTCGTACAAGACATTATCTGAAGCACTATATTTTTTATTATCGTCGTCTACCGTTATTTCTTCCAAGTTTTCGCATCCTACAAAAGCCGACTCGTCTATCTTTTTAACCAATTCGGGAATATACAGGCTCTTGAGCGACACACATCCGGCAAAAACTTCATCGGCTATGGTTTTTGACATAGCAGGTATGTTTACTCTTTCGAGCGAGGTGCAGTCCGAAAACACACCCAACGATAGTTTATTTATACTGTCAGACAGTTTGGCTTCCACCAACGATGTGCAACAGTCGAACACACGTGCCGCCATCTTTTCCACACTGTTGGGAACGGCAATACTTGTAAGCGAACTGCATTTGGCAAATGCCGATACCAATATAGAGTTCAAGCCATCGGGCAACACTATATTTTTAAGATTTCTGCAATTTTGAAAAGCATAACCGCCTATGGTCTCCACTGTGTCGGGCACACAATAACTTTCGATATCCGAAGCGGCTTTCAGCAGTATCTTTTGCGAGTCGCCAAACAGTATTCGCCCATCTTGCGAAGTGGAGTATATCTGATTATAGGGGCTTACCACGAATTCCTGTATACCCGTCATGTCGCGAAAAGCCTCGCGCGACACTATGTTCAGTGTCGAAGGCAATACTATCTTTCGCAATTTGCTACAGAAACGAAAACAAGATGAGCCCAATATCTCCACACCTTCAGGAATTTCCAACACACCTTCGTAATCGGGCGGACATGCAGTCAATACGGTGCCACCTTTTACATATTTAACTTCCGATACACTAGACACGTTGTTGGTTTCATCGTCGTCAAAAACCATTTCGTTATCTATTTCCAGAGTTTTAATTATAGTATCTTTGTTTTCCATATTATTAATCGACAATATTTTATACTAATAATAAACTTTCTCAATCAATCCACAAAGATACTCAAAATATTTTAGCCATCCAAATTTTCCTTACCCAAGATGTTTATATTTAACGGTTGCACAATAAGTAAAGGTTTATCCGATTGCAAAATCAACTGATGTGTATATGTACCCAACAACAAATTGGATATTGCCGTTTCCTGAGTTGTCATCACCGCAATAAGGTCGGCATTTTTTTCGGCAGAAAACGACAGTATTTCCTTCGACAGGCTGTCGGCATGGCGGAAAACCACCTCGCAGGATATCTGATTATTTATTAAAAACCTACGCACCTGATATGTATATTCTTTTATCTTTTCGATATGCGACCGGTCGGTGGTGGTTTTCAATCCCAATATGTAAACAAACGACTTAAACATTTTGGCCAACCACACCACCATAGATGCTTTTTGTCGCGTAGAAAAATTGAAATCGACGGGAAAGATTATTGTTTTCATGTCGTTGTATTCGCAATCAATCGGTACCGATAATATCGGTGTTTTGGATATATGGGCCAAATGGCTTGCTGTGGTATGTGTCCAACGTGTTTCGAAGACCTTACCTTTGTTGTGCGACCCCACCACTATGAGAGCAGCCTCCTCAAACGAAGCTTTTTCGGACAAGGCCTCGCCAACATTGCCGTTGATAATGGAATAAGTGAGACAGCCTTGCGGCATACGATCGGCATTTTGCGACACTATATTGCGCAATATCTCTTCGAAGTGTTGATGTATGGTTTCTTTTTCTATCTCCACCAAATCGTCGAGTGTGTTATCCACCCACACTATTTCCAATACACTGTTAGTTTTTTCGGCTATATTCTGTGCAAACTCCAATGCCGAATTGCTGCGTTCCGAAAACTCGAATGCCAATATTATTTTATCCATACTCCATTTTTTATCTAAAACATTTGCGACAACGCTTTTGTTTGCCGACAATCGTTCTTTTGGATTTTCCACCACAAAAAAAATGCGGAGCATACAATAAAAAAAGAAGTGCGTCGTTAAATGTAATATTTTTATGGTTGATACAAACTGATAATATGGCACGATTCAAAAGACATAAATATAAAATAAATCCCTACACATTGGCTTACGAAAAAGTACGTATCTCTTTCAAAGAAAGACTTAAAGAGGTAAGTTTTGGTGTGGCCTTTGGTATAGTGGTGGCAGTAATACTCACTATCGTAAGTTACTACACGATAGACAGTCCGAAAGAGAAAAACTTAAAGAGAGAGATAGCACAATACAAATATCAGATAGAGATACTTAACAAACGTACCGAACAAATGGCGGAGGTGCTCGAAGATATCGAAAATCGCGACGACAACATATATCGTACCATATTCGAAGCCGAGCCTATCAGTGCCAATATCCGAAACAGCGGCATAGGCGGAGTGGAACGATACAACAACCTTAAAGGCTACGACAACAGCGCCGCCATAATAAACCTTACGAAAAAGGTAGACGACTTATCGAAACGACTATACATCCAAAGCAAAAGTTTCGACGAAGTGTACGAAATGGCGAAGAACAAAAACGAACGTCTTAACGCCATACCGGCCATAATGCCACTATCGAAAAAGACAAGCCGAATAGTATCGGGTTTCGGCATGAGGTTTCATCCTATATTGCACTATCGCCGTATGCATACCGGTATCGACCTTGTGGCCAAGAAAGGTACACCCGTCTACACCACAGGTGATGGCACCATAGAAATAGCGGGAAAAGGCGGCAGTCAATATAGCGGCTACGGAATAGTGGTGGTAGTAAACCACGGCTTTGGCTATAAAACACTATACGCCCACCTTAGCAAAGTGGATGTAAAGAATGGTCAAAAAGTGAAACGTGGCGAAAAAATAGGCGAAGTGGGAAGCACCGGTCTCAGTCAGGCTCCTCACCTACACTACGAGGTAATACAAAACGGCAAAAAGGTTAACCCCGTATACTACTTCTTCAACGACCTGACCGTAGAAGAATACGAACAAGTGATAGACGAAGCCAACGCCGAAAACCAATGCTTGTCGTAGGCATCGACCAAAAGAGATAAAAATCCATAATACAACATAAGAGGTAGGTTTAAACATAGGCAAAACCTGCCTCTCATATTTTTAGGAAGTTAGAAAAAACAAAACAATAACAAAATAAAAACCATGTTTATTCGTTTTTGATATATTCTCGTTATTACAAAAATACACATATGAATAAACAAATAAAATACCTAACATTTGCAACACTATTATTTTCGGCGCAATGTGGTATGTCGCAAACTGACAGTCTTAGTGTAGAAAACTATATTTCGAAAGCACAAAATGCCGCCAAACTATCCCTTAACGATTTGGCAATACAATACTACCAATCGGCCATTGAAGCAATGCCCTCAAGCACACAGGCATATTACGAACTTGGTTGCCTATACACCGACATGGAATTATACACTTTGGCCATACCCAACTTCGAAGCCACATTGGCTATAAACCCCGACCATGCCGATTCGCACGAACGATTGGCATACATATACACCGAAAAAGAAAACTACAATCAAGCATACATTCACGCGCAAAAAGCCATCGAACTCAATCCCTCATCGCCATCGGCCTATGCCACCATGGGGATATACTACTGCATACAAAAAGAGTATGTAAACGCTATATCGTGGTGCAACAAAGCATTGGCCATCGACCCGCAATATGGTCGCGGATATAACTGCTTGGGATTTGTAAACTTCTATAAGGGCAACGACTCCGAAGCCTATTCGTGTTTCCACAAAGCCATAAAATTCAGTCCCAACGACATAGACGGATATTACAACTTGGCAGTAATGTATCGCATCAAACGAAACTACGAATCGGCAATATCAACATGTAAAAATGGATTGGCCATCGACCCCAACTCTATAAAACTATACTACAACATGGGAATAGCCTACCGCGAACGCAAGATGTACGACAAAGCCACACAGTGCTACGAAAAAATATTGGAACTCGATAGTTCGTCAGTAAAAGCCTACAATCAATTAGGGATAAGCTATACCCGAAAAGGGATGTACGAAAAAGCAATATCATTTTACGAAAAAGCCATAAAGATAGATTCTAAATACGCTGCATCGTATCGTAATCTTGCCGACACCTATCTTACCAAAGGCGAACAAGAAAAAGCCCTTAAAACCTACCACAAAGCCATAGCTAACGACCCCAACGATAGTTATTCGTATTGCCAATTGGCCGAAATTTTCGGACAACGAAACAACGAACGAAAACAAATAACCTACTACAAAACAGCCGCCAAAATGGGCAACAAACGCGCACAAGACTGGCTGCAAAACAATGGTCATTCGTGGTAAACAAACAACAAACACACTGTTATGAGCATACTTATAAAAAATATATTAGTAAACAACAAGAGAACAGATATACTGATTGCCGACAATAAAATAACATCTGTTTCACACAACATAACTTATAATGCCGACAAGGTAATAGACGGCACATACAAAGCAGCGTTTCCAGGATTGGTAAACGGGCACACACATGCAGCAATGACATTCTTTCGCGGCTATGGCGACGATTTGCCTTTGGAAGAATGGCTCACCACAAAAATATGGCCCAACGAACGAAACCTTACCGACGAAATAGTGTATTGGGGTACAAAGTTGGCTTGTTTGGAAATGATTAAAACCGGCACCACTGCATTCAACGATATGTATTTTAGATTTAAAGAGGCAGCACGTGCCACCGACGAAATGGGAATAAGAGGTGTATTTCCTCAACTTATGTTCGACAACCTCGACCCCGAACAAGGAAAAAAAGTGCAAAGCCGAATAAAATACCAAGACTTTGAAGGCGATTATAGCAGTAGAATACAATTCGCCATAGCACCTCATGCCATATATACGGTATCGGGTAGCTCATACAAATGGGCTATGGATTTTGCCACCGAACATGGCATTATAGTACACACACACTTGGCCGAAACACAAACGGAATATCAAAACGCCATAAAAAACTTCGGCCTATCGCCAATACGCTACCTCAACAGTTTGGGCATACTAAAGCCCAATTTAGTAATAGCCCATTGCCTTTGGCTCGACGACGACGAAATAAAAATGCTTGCCGACAATGGTGTAAAAGTGGTACACAACCCCAACTCGAACCTAAAACTTGCATCGGGACATCGTTTTCTATATAACGAGATGAAAGAAAAAGGCGTGTGTATAGGTCTTGGAACCGATGGTTGCTCCTCGTCGAACAACCTTGATATGATAGAAGCCATGAAAATGATGAGCCTATTGCAAAAAGGTTGGCGCCTCGACCCCACTGCCCTACCCGCTAACGATGTGATAAAAGTAGCCACCAAAAACGGTGCCGAAATGCTAAACATCAATGCCGGAGAAATAAAAGAAGGTATGTTGGCCGATATGTTTTTGGTAGACCTAAATACACCGGCATTCACTCCGCTGAACAACAATACCGAATCGAATCTTGTATACGCTGCCAACGGCAACAACGTAGACACAGTGATATGCGATGGCAAAATATTGATGGAAAATAAAAAAATCGATGGCGAAACCGAAATAATACAAAAGGTAAACGAGTTGGTAAACATACTTATAAAGCATTAAACAGTATGAAAAATATATTTCTATACGCAACAGTAATACTGCTTATAGCATTGCAAAGCTGCCAACACGACAACCGAAATGCCGATAAACAAATTTTTAAATACAACGAATCGGCCGGCATTGCCTCGCTCGACCCGGCTTTTGCCAAAGACCAAGCCATGATATGGGCCACCGGTCAACTATTCAACGGACTGATACAACTCGATAGTAACCTCAACGTACGGCCTTGTATAGCACACTCGTGGGATATAAGCAACGACGGTAAGATATATACCTTTCATCTGCGCAACGATGTATACTTCCACACAAGCCCATGCTTCGACGACAGCACTCGCAACGTAGTAGCAGCCGATTTTGTATATAGCTTTAACCGAATATTGGATAGCAAAGTGGCATCGCCGGGAAGATGGATATTCAACGAAGTGGCATACGACGAAAACACACCTGCATTCTATGCCCCCAACGACACCACTTTTGTAATACACCTCAAACAAGCCTTTTCGCCATTCCTTAGTATGTTGGGAATGCCTTATTGCTTTGTTGTACCCCACGAAGTGGTAGAACACTATGGCGCCGATTTCCGACAACACCCGATAGGAACAGGTCCGTTTAAATTCCAACTATGGAAAGAAAATGTAAAATTGGTAATGAGAAAGAATCACAACTACTTCGAAAAAGACGAAAAAGGCAATAGTTTACCATATTTAGACGGTGTGGCTATAACATTTATAATAGATAAGCAAACAGTGTTTTTGGAGTTTATAAAAGGCAACCTCGACTTTATGAACTCTCTCGACGCAAGCTACAAAGATGAACTGCTGACACAAACCGGGCAACTGCGCGACAAATATAAGAACAAAATAAATATGCACAGTCAACCATATCTAAATACCGAATATCTCGGATTTCTTATGGACAATGACGATAGCCCCACCAACGACAAACGCATACGCCAAGCCATCAACTATGGTTTCGATCGTAGAAAAATGATGAAATATTTGCGAAATAATGTAGGAGTACCGGGATGTAACGGTTTTATTCCAAAAGGACTTCCGGGATTCGACACTTCGAAAGTATATTACGAATACAATCCGCAAAAAGCATTATGTTTGCTTGCCGAGTCTGGATATCCCAACGGTAAAGGTTTGCCTACAATAAAACTGTCTACCACTGCCACCTATCTGGACCTATGCAAATATATACAACAACAACTAAGCATAATAGGTATAAACATCGATGTTGACGTAAATCCCCCCGGAGCACTACGCGAACAGATAGCACAATCCAAGAGCAATTGGTTTAGAGGGTCGTGGATAGCCGACTACCCCGACGCCGAAAACTATTTATCGCTGTTCTTTTCGGGGAACTTTTGCCCGCAAGGACCAAACTATACACACTACAAAAACAATGAATTTGACGAACTATACATACAAGCCAAAGCCACCACAAACGACAGTATAAGATATAAACTATATAGCGACATGGATAAACTTATAATGGACGAAGTGCCGGTGGTGGTATTATACTACGACCAAATACTACATTTTACACACAAAAATATAATAGGCATACAAAGCAACGCCATGAATAGTTTAAATCTAAAACGCGTTGTAAAAACCAACTAATTTGCCTTTATCCACTATAAAAAGAAGAGGGTCTTTGCTATCACAATGACCCTCTTCTGCTATTTAGGATTTACCATTATTTCGTTTTCTCTGTCTTTTTGGCTTTTGTTGTTTTTGTAGTTTTAGCTGTAGTCTCTTTCTTTGCAGTAGTTTTAGTAGCTTTCTTTGGTTCTTTGGCAGCTTTGGCTTTCGAAACCTTAGGTGTTTTTTCGGCTTTAGCTTTCGAAGTTTTTGGTTTCTTTTCTGCAGCTGCTTTTTTCGACTTGCTTTGTTGCAAAGTTGGATCATTCAACAAATAGTTTTCTTCTATATCCAAAATATCAGCATCGTTTGGCTCGTCGTCATAATCGTTTACATAATCTTCATTATCATTATCATCATCATCTTCTTCATCTACATAATCATCTTTTTCCTCTTCTTCGTCATCGTCAATATCAAATTCCTCTTCAAGCTTAATATCGTATGCATTATCGTACGAACCATGATTAAGAATAAATTCCTTATGTTCACTATTCTTTTCGGAAGACTCGTCAGGTAGTGGCTCAAATTTTTCGTTCTCCTTGGT
>JAFZFU010000013.1 GCA_017555745.1 Bacteroidales bacterium | reverse complement strand
CAGCTTCATGTCTTCCAATTTCTTTACCATAGCACCAAAGTCTTCCATGGCAGTGTATAGAGTGATGTATTCTTCATCCACTTCCATTTCTTCCAAACCTGCATCGATAAGTTCCATTTCAAGCATTTCCATGTCCATATCGGCTTTCTTGGGCAATACGAACACACCTTTGCGATCGAAAATAAAACCTAACGAACCATTAGTTCCAAGTGTACCACCAAATTTGTTCATAATAGAACGTACGTTGGCTACCGAACGCATATTGTTGTCGGTCAAACATTCGATGAATAGAGCAACTCCATGAGGAGCATAGCATTCGAAAGTAAGTTCTTGCAAAGCGGCAGAGTCTTTGTCGCTGGCCTTAGATATAGCACGCATAAGGGTATCTTTAGGCATGTTCACACCCTTGGCATTTTGCATAAGCAAACGCAAACGTGGGTTGCCATCAGGATCCGGACCACTTTCTTTTACGGCTACGGTTACTTCTTTTAATATTCTTGAGAATGCTTTTGAGCGTTTAGCATCGGCTGCTCCTTTTTGTCTTTTTATCTTAGACCATTTATTATGTCCTGACATATATTGACGTTTTTTTAAGTTTGTAATTCTAATATTATATCCTTTATTTCAGTATATTACAACAAATATGCTTATCTGAAATGATTTTCAAAGTTACTTTTTTTTTGGCACTTTTTAAACATAATATGCCATTTTGAAACAAAAAAATCTTTACGTTGTCTTTATCTTGCTTATATTCAGCAAGATAATATTTTGCTTACATTAAATAATTGCTCTACCGTATATTTTGCGAAAAAATACTGCTTTTTCTCAAAAAAGAGTCGTAGTTCGACTAATTTCTGCGAATGATTTTGTGCAAATTCGAGTGGTTAATTGTGTCGAACAAAAAGAATATTAATCCCGTCGTTGGAAGTGATTTAAAGTTTATTTTACCATCTTATTCATGTTTTGCCGTCTCTTGTAAAACATTTGTTATAGATGTTGAAATGTTAAAAAACAAAGGCTTTAATTGTTAAATGAAATTCTTTCGATTAGATATGGAAATATGGGCGTCTAAAAATACCCCACCCCTAAATTGATTTTACCCCGCCCCTAAATCAATTTTACCCCGCCCTATTTTTAGATAGGATGTACCAGTTATAATATTTATTTTTAAACTGACTGATATTCATTTGTTTATGTTGTGCGCTTTTCTATCGTGTCTATATTGCTTTTACTGTATCGTTTTACACTATTTAAATGTTAAAAACAAACCTTTGTATAGAGGATTAAATGTTAAAATGTGTTCTCGGTGGATATATAGTTTTATTAGTTGTGTTGCAAAACCGTTGCAGGTGCTTTGCATTATCGAATAATAGTTGCGGCTATACTCTGCCGCGGTTTAAACGGCTGTTTTTGGACCCTTATGTATTGTATAAACCACTTGCAAAGCAATTTTACTTATTGCCATATAGTGTAATCGTCTGTAGTATTGCCGAAAACTTTGTAATATGCAAGTATATCACATTACATATATGGATTCGGAAGAGGCAATTTTTAAAAATTGCTTTGACGGTGATTTGTGAAATTTTACTAGAAAGATTTCGGCAAAAAGCACAAACGTTGCGATTAAGCGAGTAAAGAGCAATGCCCCAGCATTAGCTCTTTCGAGCGATAGCAACATCAACGAAGTCAACCACGCAAAAGTCTCAAAGAACACTCTTTTGTTTATCCTAAACGTGGAATTTTTAGAAGTTGCCAAGACGTATTATATTGTTGATTTTGTTTGCGAAATTAAAAAAAATAAAATATTTTATGCGTTCAATATACTTTTTTTGCTTGAAGTGCGTTTTTAAAGTATCAAAAATATAAACATAACTTTAGAGATGGATTTAAGCAATATTTTAGCGATAGCAGGAAAGCCGGGACTTTTTAAACTCGTATCACAAACTAAAACCGGTGCTGTTGTTGAATCATTATTAGATGGCAAACGTACTCCTGCTTTTAAGAATGACAAAATAAGCTCGCTGAGCGAGATATGTATGTTTACAACAAACGAAGATTATCCTTTGTCGGAAGTGTTCAGAAACATATATAATAAGGAAAATAAAGGCGAAATAAGCATTGATTTCAAGAAAGTTTCTACCAAAGAACTTTATGCTTATTTTTCGGAAGTGCTTCCCGATATGGACGAAGAACGTGTATACCCTTCGGATGTAAAAAAAGCATTGTCGTGGTACAATCTTTTATTGAGCAAAGACTTGGTAGATGGCGAACAAGATAAAGTTCGTAAAGAAATGGAAGAAATGGAAGCTGCCGAAGCTCAAACCGAAGAAAAGGAATAAAAACAGAAGACAGCTTTTAGAATTTGATTTTATCTGATTAAACAAAAAAGAGAGAGCGAAATTACTTTAATTTCGCTCTCTTTGTTTTTATATATTACGGTTTTTCTTATTCTTTGTGGAATATCGAAGCCGAAGCTTGTGCTTTTGGAGTTATCAGCAAATCGTTGATGCACACATGGTCGGGCAATGTGGCCACGTAATATATAGTGTTGGCAATATCTTGTCCTGTAAGAGGTTCGTAGCCTTTGTATACATTGTCGGCACGTTGTTGGTCGCCTTTAAAGCGTACTATCGAGAATTCTGTTTCCACTGCACCGGGAGCCACATTTGTTACCTTTATGCCGTATGGTACCATATCCATACGCATGGCTTTCGAAAGACTGTCTACAGCACTTTTGCTAGCGCAATATACATTGCCGTTGAGGTAGGTTTCCTTACCTGCTATAGATGCGATATTGAATACATGGCCTTTTTTGCGTTCTACAAGCCATGGCAACACTTTGCGACTAACATACAAAAGACCTTTTACATTGGTGTCAATCATGCGTTCCCAATCGTCGATGACGCCTTCTTGTATTGGTCCTAATCCTACTGCAAGGCCGGCATTGTTTACCAATATGTCAATGTTTCTCCATCCTTCGGGAAGACTGTCGAAAGCTTTGTTTACGGCTTCGTTGTTTCTTACGTCGAAGTTTAAAGCTATAAGGTCTATCTTGTATTTATTTACAAGTTCTTCGCCCAATTGTTCCAATAGTTCTTTTCTGCGGCCGGTTATTATAAGATTGTAGCCGTTGGCTGCAAATATCTCGGCTGTTGCACGTCCTATGCCGGAGGTTGCTCCGGTTACACATACTATCTTGCTCATGATTTATCTTGTTGTTTAATTATCCTTTTAATGTTTTAATTTGTTCTTCCAATGCTTTTATCTTTTGTTCGGCATCGGCTTGTTTTTGACGTTCTATGGCCACAACCTTTTCGGGTGCTCCGTTTACAAAGCGTTCGTTGGATAGCTTTTTCATTACCGATTGTAGGAAACCTTGTGTATATGTCAACTCTTCTTCCAATTTCTTAAGTTCGGCATCTTTGTCGATATTTTGGCTGAAAGGCACAAAGCATTCCACTGTTCCTACCATAAAGGATAGGGAATTTTCTATCTTTTCTGCCACATATTCTATCTTAGATAGGTTACACAATTTGGCTATCATATCGTCGAACTGTGTGTTGTCGGCGCTTTTCTTTATATAAAGTTCCAACACTTCTTTTGGCGACATGCCTTTTGAGTTTCTAAGTCCGCGAAGTCCTATAATAGTTTCTTTGGCTACTGCAAAGCGTTGCAAAAGGTCGTTGTTGTACTCTGCCGACTTCGGCATTTGAGCCACCATTATGCTTTCTTCGGCGTTGCGTTCGCGTAGTATATGCCATATTTCTTCGGTGATGTAAGGCATAAACGGATGAAGCATGCACATAAGTTTTTCAAATATTGCAAGTGTAGCCTCGTATGTTGCACCGTCGATGGGTTGTTGGTATACCGGTTTTATTATTTCCAAATACCACGAGCAGAAGTCGTCCCATACAAGTTTGTATGTACTCATCAATGCTTCGCTTAGGCGATATTTGTCAAAGCAGTCTTCTATTTCGGTCAACGAAGCGGCAAGGTGGTTTTCAAACCATTCCACAGCCATTTTGTTTATCTCGGGTTGTGCAGCATTGTTGTCTACTGCCCAGCCTTTTACAAGACGTAGAGCATTCCATATCTTGTTGCTGAAGTTGCGTCCTTGTTCGCATAGTGCCTCGTCGAAAGGCAGGTCGTTGCCGGCAGGTGCTGTAAGCAGCATTCCCACACGTACTCCGTCGGCACCATATTTGTTCATCAACTCTATCGGGTCGGGCGAGTTGCCGAGCGATTTAGACATTTTGCGTCCAAGTTTGTCGCGAACGATACCGGTAAAATAAACATTCTTGAAAGGTACTTCGTTGCGGTATTCTTCGCCTGCCATTATCATACGTGCCACCCAAAAGAATATGATGTCCGGTCCTGTGATAAGGTCGGAAGTGGGGTAGTAATATTTTATATCTTCGTTGTCGGGGTTACGTATGCCGTCAAATACCGACATGGGCCACAACCAGGAACTGAACCATGTATCCAATACATCTTCATCCTGCATCATTTGGTCGATGGTGCAAATGTCTTTTCCATAGCGTTCTTGTGCTATACGGTAGGCTTCTTCGCGAGTTTCGGCTACCACTACTTCTTTGTTTGGAAGATAATAAGCCGGTATGCGTTGTCCCCACCACAGTTGTCGGCTGATACACCAGTCTTTTATGTTTTCCATCCAATGGCGATAGGTGTTCTTAAATTTGGCCGGGTGGAATTGTATAGTGTCGTTTTCTACTACTTCCAATGCCTTTTGGGCAAGGGCTTCCATTTTCAAGAACCATTGTGCCGAAAGTTTGGGTTCTATTACAGCATCGGTACGTTCTGAGTGTCCCACTTTGTTGGTGTAGTCTTCTATCTTTTCTATAAGGTCGGCAGCTTCGAGGTCTTTTATTATTTGTTTGCGAACGGCAAAGCGGTCCATGCCTTGATATTGCATGCCGTTTTGGTTTAGTGTGCCATTGTCGTTGAATATATCTATGCAGTCGAGTTTGTGTTTAAGACCTATGTTGTAGTCGTTGATGTCGTGAGCAGGAGTTATCTTCAGGCATCCTGTACCAAATTCGCGGTCTACATATTCGTCCATTATGATAGGCACACTGCGTCCTACACTTGGCACTATCACTCTTTTGCCTTTTAAGTGTTGGTAGCGTTCATCTTCGGGGTGTACACACACTGCAGTATCGCCCAATATTGTTTCGGGACGGGTTGTGGCCACTGTAAGATATTCGTTGGTGCCTTCTATAAAATAGCGTAGGTAGTATAGTTTTGATTTGCTTTCTTTGTATATTACTTCTTCGTCCGAAACGGCAGTCAAAGCACTAGGGTCCCAGTTTACCATACGTACACCGCGGTATATAAGTCCTTTGTTGTAAAGATCGACAAATACTTTTATTACCGATTCGTACAAAGCGGGATCCATAGTAAAACGAGTACGACTCCAATCGCACGATGCTCCAAGTTTTTTAAGTTGTTCCAATATTATGCCACCATGTTTTTCTTTCCATTCCCAAGCGTGTTTCATAAATTCGTCGCGGCTTAGGTCGCGTTTGTCGATGCCTTCTTGTTTTAGTTTTGCCACCACTTTGGCTTCGGTAGCTATGGAGGCATGGTCGGTGCCGGGTACCCAGCAGGCATTTTTGCCTTGCATGCGTGCACGGCGTACAAGTATGTCTTGTATAGTGTTGTTGAGCATGTGGCCCATATGTAACACTCCGGTAACATTTGGCGGAGGTATTACTATGGTATAAGGTTCTCTGTTATCGGGAGTGGAGGCAAATAAATTGGATTTTGTCCACTGTTCGTACCATTTGTCCTCGGTTATTGAGGGATCATATTTTGGTGCTATTTCCATAATATCCTGATTTTTTATATATTAAATATATTATATGCATTTTAATTAATCTACAAAGATACACTTTTTTCAATTAATATCCTTTCATGATTTCCAAAAAATGATTTTTTGAGTTGGATATTCTTTTGTTTGAATACTATGAGCTATGCTTTTTTACACCGGATATTTTGCATCACGAGGTTGTGAGATTTTCCTCGCGAGGATTTTTGTGCGACATCGCGACGTCGTTGTTTCGCCATCGGGATGGAATTTCACCACCGTATATCACCCCGAAATTGACGGTATATCGTCGTACCGATGAAACCCTATTGCCAAGAGATTGATGATAGGGTGTTATTTTTAAGAACGAATCTCTCTCGTTTTGAAACACCAAATTGCTTTTGAAACAATTTATAGAAGTTGTTTGCATATATTGATATTTTTCTCTAATTTTGTGTAGATAATTTGTGTATATATCGATTATTCGTATTTAATTGATTTACATTATAAAAGCACGAAAAACAATTAATATCTACAACTTTTTAATCAAGAAAATATAAACAATTTAATTCATCCAATGGGTTAAAACAGTCTATTTATTTGGAGCTTTTAAATAAATAATGTACTTTTGCAGATTGAAAATTCTAGCAGAATAGTAAAGATAGGTTCTCTATTTTGTTTGAAAATGAATTTTTAGAACCTACCTTGTATCCTATTAGAATAGATAATGATATGTTTGAACAAATAAATCATAATCGGTTTAAATGTGTTTTAGAAAGTGATTATAACAGTCTGAACAATTTAAAACAAGCTGATTCGGAATTTCAAAGTATTGATATTCGTAGAAAAATTGAAATAACATATTATAGTGGTAAAATGCTTGAATTATATATATATCGATTTCATATTTTATACAATGGAGTCATATCATATATGAGGGAGAATTGCGAAATATGATAGAATCTATAATTTCGAAAAGTTTAAAATAATAGAACTCATAACTATAAGGAATACAATCAAAAAAAACAAGATTGTTTTTGATTTTGCCAAGCTATGCCCGACAATAAGATAACAAGTAACCGATTCAACGATTTTAAGGCAGAAGCCACTCATAATCCCGTAGACTAAAAAGTTCTTATAGGAAACTAAAAAAATGCTTTGCAGATGATTTGTAGAATTTTCAGAAGTTGCCTAAAATTGGTTGAGATTTATGGGGTATTGTGTGGCACCGAAAAATATAATTGTTATTTCACATACCAAAAACGTAAAAATAGTGTTTTTATTAAAGATTTTAATATTTAAAACTATGAACAGAATACATACATTGGTTATATTGGTGATATTTTTGTTGGTGTCGGGTTGTAAAAGCGCACGCAAACAGGCTGACGAGTCGTCTAAGTATAAACGCAAAGCGATAGTGGAAGTGTCGCAAGAGCGGTTAAACAACGATGCCATGCTTATAGAAGCCAAGATGCAGTACGAATTAGGTAATGCCCAAGATGCTTGGAAGCTATATCACCAACTGCTTAAAAACGATTCCAACTATGCTGCTGCCCATTACGAATTGGCAACCATGTGTTTTGATTTGGGTATGTATGACAGCACGTTGTATTACGTGAAAAAGGCTTATGGTTTGGCTCCCGAAAACGAATGGTATGCATTGTTGCTTGCCGATATGTATAAGCGAATGTATCAATTGCCCAAAGCTGTAAAGGTGATGGAGACATTGGTAAAACAGCAGACCGAGGTACTGGAATATCATCACGAATTGGCTTCGATATATATGGCCAACAATGAGGTGGAGAAAGCAGTGGGGGTATACAATAAGTTGGAGAAACGCATAGGGGTTAGCGAAGAGATATCGTTGCGGAAGCAAAAAATATGGGAGTCGGCAGGAAAGACCGACAAGGCGGTGGCCGAAATAAAAAAGTTGGCCGAAGCATATCCAAAGGAAAAAAAGTATAACCTAATTATGGCCGAATTGTATATGAGCAAAAAAGACTACGATAAGGCATATGCCTACTACGATAGAGTGCTTGAAGCCGATCCCGACGATGAGTATATACATATATCTGTGGCCAACTATTACAAATGTGTAAATAAGCACGATAAGGCGTATGACGAATTGAAAAAGGGATTTGAAAACAACAAGCTTTCAACCAAAGAAAAGATACAGATACTTACCACTTTTTATACCTCCGAAGAGTTTTATGGCAAATATTCGAAATATGCCTACGATTTGGTTGACGTGGTGCTACACAACGCCACAGATACTATGTCGTATTCACTTTTTTATGGCGATGTGTTGATGAGGCAAGGTAAGTATGCCGAGGCGGCCCGTCAACTGAACAATTACATATCAATTGATAGTTCGGAGTATGATATTTGGGAAGCTTTGCTTATTTGCGAGAGCGAAATGCCCCACAACGATAAAAACTTATTAAAACTATGCAATAGGGTATTGAATCTATTTCCCATATATCCGTTGCCCTATTACATGAAAGGGTTTATACTATATGCCGACAACAAATACAACGAAGCGATAGAAACTTTGCTCGAAGGTGAAAAATGGGCCACCGATACCAAGTATTTAAAACCCGATATATTATCGCTATTGGCTGAATGTTTTTATAAGGTAAACGATTCGGAAAATAGTTTTAAATACTTTGAAAAGTATATAAAGATAATACCCGACGATATGGGAATGCTTAACAACTATGCTTATTATCTTTCGCAAAACGACAGAGATCTTGATAAGGCCGAGCAAATGTCGCGACAAACCATAGATGCACAACCCGACAATTCCACATTCCTAGATACATACGCTTGGATTTTATATAAAATGGAACGATATGCTGAGGCCGAAAAATATATGAAACGCGCCATCGAAAAGGATTCAACACCGAGTGCTACCCTATATAGACATTATGCCGATATTGTGGATAAACTTAATATGCCTGATGAGGCAAAGAAATATAGAGAGAAGGCAAAGAAATTGGAAATGGATTCGTATCAGGAAATTCCTGACGACATGAAAGTAAAAATAGAATAACACATAAGATAATATACTGATGAAAATGCAATTGCGGATAGGATATGCAGCACTTCTGTTTGTAGTAGCAATAGCCTTGTTTGTCAACTGTAGGAGTACCAAGACAATTATTGATAATGAACCGGAATTGTCGGTAGCTGTAGTCGAACCTGCCGATTTTGAATTCTCTACCATTAGCAGAAATTTTACAGCCAAACCGGATGGTTTTAATATTACTTTAAATGGTCAATTGAGAATAAAACACGATAGCATTATTTGGATTACACTATCGAAAATGGTGGAGATAGGACGTGCAAAACTCACTCAAGATTCGATATTTGTGTTTCTTAAAATACAGAACAGATATTTTGCTGCTTCGTATGCCGATTTGTATAAAGCTATAGGTGTGGATATAAACTATCAAACAGTACAAGCTCTATTGCTTGGCAACGATACAAAAATACTAAACTTAAAGAACGAAATGCCGACAGTTTGTGGCGATACTATACGCTATAATTTGAGATATGCCCAAGCAGGTGAGCCTACAATTATGCAAACCATTGTGCTTGACGCCGGTAATGGAAAGATAGTGGAAAACAGAATAAACATAGTCCACAACGCATTATTGCAACTAAGATATTCGACTTTCGAAACTTTGTCCGACAGACAGTTGGCAACCAAGATAGATGTCTCGGTTGTTGCTAAAGTGGCCAATGCCAATATAGGAATAACATTTGGCAAAACACTGATAAATGAAGATGTAAGCTTCCCATATAAGGTACCTGCCCAAGCAAAGCCCCTTCAATTTTAAAGAACAATATACAGATGAAGAAACTGACAGTAACAATAATAACTCTAAACGAAGAAAAGAATATAAAGCGGTGTTTAGATTCGGTGGCGCCTATTGCTGATGAGATAGTGGTGGTGGATTCACTATCGAGTGACTCAACAGAGGCAATATGTAAAGGTTGCGACAATTTGCGTTTCGTGCAGCAAAAATGGCTTGGATATTCCGAACAAAAAAATTATGCCAACGATATGGCTACGTATGATTGGGTCTTTTCTATCGATGCCGATGAGGCTTTGTCGGGAAAATTGCTACAATCCATAGCGGAATGGAAAAAGACTGATAGCTGCGATAACGAATGTTTTGAAATGGATCGACTTACAAACTATTGTGGGAAATGGATAAAGCATTGTGGTTGGTATCCCGACACCAAGATACGCATTTGGAACCGAAAGGTGGGGCGTTGGAAAGGGACCATACATGAGGTAATAGACTTTTCGAAACAGATGACAACAACAAAACTTAGCGGCGATTTGTTGCACTATTCATACAATAGCATAGAGGAGCATATACGTCAAGCTGATAAATTTACTTCCCTCACAGCTCAAACTGCTTTTTTGAATGGTAAGCGTAGTGGCTGTATATTATTTCTTTACATAAAAGTATGGTGGAAATTTTTTCACGATTACATAATAAAGTTGGGTATATTGGATGGCTACTACGGCTATGTGGTTTGTAAAATATCGTCGTATGCTACATTGTTTAAGTATACCAAGTTGTACGAACTGAATAAAAAGAGAGATGAAAACACCAAATAAGATAATAATAAGCAGAACCGATGCCATAGGCGATGTGGTGCTGACTTTGCCAATGGCATCGTTGTTGAAGAAAACATTCCCCCATTGTAAGATTATATTTTTAGGTTCGGCATATACTAAAGATGTTGTGGCCTGTTGTTCGGATGTAGACGAGTTTATTGTTTTTGATGAAGAAAAACTAAACGAAATAGGTGCCGACACTATAGTGCATGTATTTCCAAACAAAGCCATAGCAGCGACCGCAAAAAAGGTAGGTATTAAAAATAGGATAGGAACAAGTCATCGATGGTATAATTGGTTTATGTGTAATAAGTTGATTAATGTATCGAGGAAGAAATCCGATTTACACGAAGCACAACTTAACCTTAAGCTTGCAGCATGTTTCGACCAAGTGAAGGACTTATATACCTATGACGAGGTGTTAAACTTGATTAATTTTGAAGCCAAGCCCACTTCTACTGCCAATATTAACCTTATCGACAACGATAAATTTAATCTTATTATACATCCTAAATCGAAAGGTAGCGCCAGAGAATGGGGGGTGCATAATTTTAGCACTTTGATATCGTTGCTTCCGAAGGATAGATTTAAAATATTTATTTGTGGCACCGAGCAGGAGGGGCTTGCTATACGAGATGCTTTTTCCGATGCCGTTCAATCGGGTGCTGCCGTCGACCTTACGGGTACAATGTCGCTTTCGGACTACATATATTTTATCTCAAAAGCCGATGGGTTGATAGCTGCCAGCACCGGACCACTGCATATTGCAGCGGCATTGGGGCGTAATGCCATAGGCATATATCCGCCGATTAGGCCTATGCATCCGGGCAGATGGGCCTGTGTGGGTCAAAAAGCCAAGGTGTTTGTTGCCGACAAAGAATGTAACAACTGTCGCAAAGGCGGAAAATGTTCGTGTATGGAAAAAGTGTCGCCACAAGATGTAAGGGATTACCTAATGGCTATATACCGTTGAACGATAAGATAACGGTGTAAGCAGTGATATTCGGCAAAGCCGTCTTATTGCATAAACACGTATTGCAGTATGTTGCCTCCCATTCGTAAGGCTTTTATGCGTGTGGCTTGCGAATCGTTGTGCACATCTTGGTCTTCCCACCCGTCGCCAAGGTCGCATTCCACACTAAAGAAGCATACAAGTCGGCCTTCGTATATCAAACCGTAGCCTTTCGGCGGAAGGTTGTCGTGTTCGTGAATTTTTGGCAATCCATTGGGAAAGTTATATTTTTGATGATATATGGGGTGCGAAAACGGAAGTTCCACGAATTCCAATTCGGGGAAAACCTTTTTCATTTGAGCCACCACATAGTCTTTAAGTCCGTAGTTGTCATCGATATGAAGAAATCCTCCTCCTATAAGGTAGTTGCGCAGGTTTTGAGTCTCTTGGTTCGAAAATACTACGTTTCCATGACCGGTAAGGTGTATAAAAGGATAGTTGAAAATTTCGGCACTGCCCACATCCACAACGGCATATTGAGGGTTTAGATTCATGCCTAAGTCGGCATTGCAAAAGCCTATAAGGTTGGTTAGCGATGTGGGGTTGGCATACCAGTCGCCACCACCGCTATACTTTAGCAGTGCTATTTGTGTTTTGGTTTGGCCAAATACTATGCTGCCAAACAATAAAGCTATTCCAAATATAAGACTCTTCTTTTTCATAGTTGTTTAAGATACAATAATTATTCGTTCATAAAGTTGATAAAAAAACATGCTGCCAATGCTGCTGTTTCGGTGCGTAGTCTGCATTCGCCTAAGGTGATAGGGGTGTAGTTGCAAGCCATAACCTGTTCTATTTCCTGTTGGCTGAAGTCGCCTTCTGGACCTATCAGTATCAAAGCCGGTTTCGAAGGGGTGTATATGTTTTTTAAGTGTTGACGATTGTCGCCTTCGCAGTAGGCCACATATCTGTCGCCGGCGAAGGGTTGTTTTATAAAATCGGATATGCGGGTAGGGTTGTTAAGTATGGGCTTGTAGGCTTTCAGAGATTGTTTCATGGCGGCAACCACTATTTTGTCAAGGCGTTCCATATTTATCGAGGTGCGTTCAGAGTGTTCGCATATCAACGGTGTTATTTCGTCGATGCCCATTTCTACGGCTTTTTCCAAAAACCATTCTATTCGCGAAATGTTTTTTGTGGGTGCCACAGCTATATGCAGGTAATGGTTTCTTTTTTGATATTCGTATGTACGTTCTATTATTTGTACTCCACAGCGTTTCGCATCGGCACTGACAATGCGTGCCTTGCATAGCATACCTTTGCCATCGGTAAGGTACAATTCATCATCTATGCCCATTCTAAGAACACGAATGCAGTGGTTCGACTCCTCTTTGGCTAACTCTTGAAAATCTGATTCTAAATCGTTTATATAAAAAAGTTGCATATATCGTATGTTTTTCAGCTTGCAAAATTACACATTTATTTTGATATAGACGCGTTTTGTCCCGACTTTTGCATGAAATGTTTACACAGCAAGGATAATTTATCAACTACAAATTAAATATAATTGATAGCACTGTGAAATTTTAGAATTATCATCTTATACTATTACAATCCTTATAATCGAATATTTGAATTTGAGACAAGTGTTTTCCGTATAGCGAATAGTACATCTCCAAATATCGCAATTCCCAATATTTTGCAATCTGTTTGACCGAATATAGTTCAGATACATCAAAATTTCCTTCGGTAAAAAATTGTTCTGTTACTATAATACCATGTTCTATGTCAATAGGTTTTTCTATACCCCTGTCATACAACAACACATTATCCCACTCCATAGATTTTCTCATGTCATTCCACTCTTCAATAGTCAAAACCATATATAAACTCATTGTATCTATGTTTTTTGTCATTTGCCTACATCTAAGTTCTTTGTATAAACTATAATTATTTTGTGTGTCGTTTTCAATGTCCCAAGGGATAGGAAACATAAGATTATTCTTATCGTAAGGAGAATAATATCTTTCATATACTATACATTTAGCTGTTACCAACATTATAGAATCGTTGCATATAGGAGTATATTTACAATACGACGACTCTGCAGAACTATCCATCTCAATTATTCTACACAAATAATAGCAACCCAACTCTTTGTTAGAAAATCCTCGTCGGTAAGTGTAACGAAATGTATCCATCTCTGTAATGCACCATTCAGGATAACGCAATATTCCACATCCCTGCCTATCTCTCCAAAATTGATCGTAGTCTTTGGGTATAAACGAACTTGATGTAGAGTTTGTCACTTCTTTATCCCTATTCTGCGAATAGGAACAATCATAACCGAGAAATAATAACAGCAATATCAAATATATATTTTTCATAATAGTTAATCATCTAGGACTCCTCATTGTTCTATAACTATCTCTAAAAACTCCATTGATATACGGAGGTGGGGAATTTCTAGTCGTTCCATCGTGGTTCATCCAATGTTCATTAACGTTTCTTCTTGTATTAGGGAGGTCTTTATAATGTTCTTCTTAAGCATTTCCCCAAATAAACGGAGAATTAGAAGTTTCAGCAGACCATTTGTGTGCTTCTTTCTCATCATATTTATCAAATCCCATTGTAGTCCATGCACTATTTAGAGATGTTCTTCCAAAACCAAATTCACCTACAAGAAATTGGTAGCAATGATAAACTTCTTCAAATAAAACTCTTTCGGAATTGCTTCCATTTCTCTCAGCACCCCATGTATAACTGATTTTTATTTTGTCTAATAAATCAGAAGATTCTGTTAATTCTATTTGACCAAAAACATATGATTCGCCATCATTGGACATACGAGGATTATCCCATTTTTCAAATGAAAATAACGTTGTATTATCTGTTGCTAATTGATTAAAAACATTTGCGAATTTTTCATTATATGTTTCGCTACTTGGAGTGACCATGTTCCAAATATTTTGAGATACTGTAGCTGAATCAATCTTTCTCCCATCCGGATCCACCAACTTAACCGGGTTCCAAGCACAATAAGCATACGGCGACAAACTAGGATACTTATCCGCCATGGGATCTACGCTTAACCACCCCGTCATCAAATCCGAATCATAATACCTCGCTCCGAAGTAGGAAAAGCCTGTTTCTGCGTGAAGCAAACCCTGTGAGTTTGCGATAGCATTTCCGCTAGGAATTTGTGCGGCAAGTGTTGTGCTAACGAAACGATAGCACAAAAGCGGAGAACAAGTTTTCCCGGTGAAAGTTTGGTGGTATTTTGGCGGTGTTTCAGTGTTATATTTTATCCAGTTTTGATACATAATTGTTCGTTGGTTTCGGTTTGCAAAGTTACGGAATTATTTTGGATTTTCATTGCATGAATTAATTAATGTATGTGTTTTTTTTATGTCCTTAAGTATATTTTCAGAATATAAATGATACTCAGAAAGATTATCATAACATATATCACCGGCCCAAAGAATAGAAAATTTAAGATGAAAACAATTAATTTTATGATTTAGATCAGGATAAATATCACCGAGAAACCATTTGTAATCAAGATCTTCTTTATCTAAACAAAATGATACTGTTGAATAAATATTATCATTGTAGTTTAAAATCAATTTTATATAGCAATCAATAAAACATAATGGAATTTCGATAGAATCATTTTTTATAATACACTCATAATATAATTGCTGATTAGAATCAACAATGTATAAGACAGAATTATTAAGAGTTATATAGGTATAATCATATATATTTTGTTCTTCTATATATCCAAAGCTAGCTCCTTTTATATCTTTTTTTATACATTGAGAATAAGAAAAATAAATATTTGAAGAAAACATTAACAATAGAACAAATTTGACTTTCATTATCTATTTCCTCCTATATTTTTGAAAACATCTAAATCCATTGTTACTTGAACACCTTTTTCTGTATATAAAGAGACTTCCCTAGTTCTCATCCCAAAAACAATATTGTAAGGTAATCGAGCACCTCCAAATCTATTTGCAGTACCATAACTAAGAACATTTTTAATATCTGTTTCAGATGGAATTTGTTCTAATTTATCACCACTAATATTTCCACTAAAATGGGAATGAAAATAAGTAAGAATACGTTTCCCCACGGCATCAAACCCATCATCTTTTTCCCAATTATTGGTTATTACACTTCCATCTGTATTTCCGCCTTGCCACTCAGGTCCAGGCTCTGCATATCTTATTTCTTGTGATCCCGTAGTCTCATTTTCCCATATTGCACCACCATATTCTCTTAAATTATTTTCATTGTCTTTTAATTCCAAATAATTACACATTTGTTGTCTTGCTTCATAAGAGGGCAATTCGTATTTTTCAACATCAAAATTACCCCTCAATATAGACATTTCGTTTTTCGGTTTAACTACATAAATTTTGCCATCACCTGTATTGTCCGATTTGAGAAATTTACCATTTAAAGTATAATAATCTCCAATCATCCTTCCATCTGGGTCCACCAACTTAATCGGGTTCCACCTACAATAAGCATACGGAGAAATATTCGGATACTTATCCGACATAGGATCTACACTAAGCCACCCTGTCATTAAATCCGAGTCGTAATACCGTGCTCCGAAGTAGGAAAAGCCTGTTTCTGAGTCTCTTTCTTTCCCGGTAAAAGTGAAGCGTTCATTATACGAAGAAATTCTTTCGTTTACAAATGGTTCGCCGTATGGCATATATTGTAAATGCTGT
>JAFZFU010000012.1 GCA_017555745.1 Bacteroidales bacterium | reverse complement strand
GTTAAACCCAAGGGCGACGATTGGTCGCTTATAAGTATAAAAGGTTGGGAGTTGGATGATGCAAGTATTGTAGGCGAACTTACCCATAAGGGCATAGGCCCCAACAGCCAATGGATAACCGACAAGTTTTATGCCGAAAACGCAGGAACAGTCGATTCGATATACAGCCACAATGGTAGGAACTACATCTGTGTGTCGGGCGGTGGCGAGGCAAGGAACTATGCCTTCTCATGCTTCGATGTGCCACAGGTAGAGGTAGGGCAAAAGGTGGCTAAAGGCGATGTGCTATACAGCGGACGGGTGGTTAACGATGTCTTTTATATAGATATGTCGCGGATATTGCTAGTGTTGCTACTAGTGGTTATATGTGCGATGATATGGAAAGGCAATAAAAATATAGAACGAAAGGAGGCTAATTTATGAATACATCGGCATTAGTGATTATGCTTACAGTGCAATTGTCTGTTGCTATTATGACTGTATATATGTTTGTAAGAATGTTTAAAGTAAAACCCGACAAAGAAAATAGTGAAGATGAACAATAAGTATATAACCACTATAATGATGATGTTGTTTGTGTTATTGGCAGGTTGTGCCGAAAAAAGGACAATTCGCACCATCGATCCTCAAAAGGTAAACTTCGAGGTAACATACGATAATAATTTTGATGGTATTATATATCCATCGTTGATAATGGGTTTGTCTAACTATAATGACAAAACCGAGTCGGATTTTTTTACTTACAAACTAATTTCGCCCAAAGACAACTCGGTGCTTAGAATTGTTATGGATTCGTCGGTGATGAACTATGTTACTATTTTTCAGGCAAACATGTCGGAAAAGGGTAAGGAATATACTTTTTATCCATTGGTGAAATGGAAATACGACAATCTTATAAAGCTAAAACAACCCGGCAAGGTGGATTTTACTTTTACATGTTATATCAACGATGAAGAAGTGGATGTAAAAAATATGCGTTTGAGTTATAGAAGTATAAACGAATGCTTATTGGGATTACGCGATTCGGCAAACAAATATATCGATTATCGTTGGATGTTTGCGGCATTTGTAAACGAAGACCATCCCTGGCTGGATGTAATGCTGAACAATATACTCGACCAACATCTTGTAAATCGTTTTGCAGGATATCAGTTAGGTGAAAAGGAAGTGCTTAATCAAGTGTTTGCTATATGGTATTTTATACAAAACAAAGGAATAAAATACAGCTCTATTTCCAATACCAGCAAGTATTCTAAGCAGGTAAACTCTCAATATATTCGTTTTTTCGATGAAGTGTATCGCAATCAACAGGCTAACTGTATAGACGCATGTGCTTTTATGGCATCGATATTGAAAAAGATAGGTATAATGCCTGTTATATTTGTCGAACCTACCCATGCCTATCTTGGTTTTTACAAAGATAAAAACAAAAAGAAATTGGTATTGCTCGAAACCACTATGGCAGGTAATGTGGATATTGCCACCATCGAAGACAAAGTGGATACTGCAACGGGATTGCTTCCCATCGATGTGCTGAATAAATATAAAAAGTATCTTACCGAAAAAGATATAGAGAAATATTTGGCAGGCAATACAACGTTGGAACAACTGAAACGTACCATTTCGCGCACTAACTTCAACAATGCCATCAACTACAATATAAAACGTTACAACGAAAACAAAAAATATTTTTCGCAGACAAACAATCATAGTTATCAAAAACTCGATATATCTGAACTGCGTCAACTTGTTTTACCCATACAAAGTAGAAGCGGACGCTATCAATTAAGGATGATGACAACGCAGGACAATTTTCAGCAACGAGTTGGCAATTAATAATCATAAACCAAGGGATGTATGTTACAAAATATATTTCTTGGTTTTTTGTTTGGATTTATCATGCACTGTTGTGTATTGTAAGTGTCGGTTTAAAGGTCTGAATTCTCATACTTCCGGTCCCCTAAATATGGTGTATATGGCATCTAACTGAAGTACTTTGTGTGCTCAATATTACAATAAGTTTTTATAAGTAAATAAAAAAGTGTACCTTTGCATAAGATTTAGATAAATGGAAATAATAATTAAAGCATATAAATCAGTTAATTATGGGAAATATCGTAGCAATAGTAGGTCGTCCGAATGTGGGTAAATCCACTTTTTTTAATCGTTTAACAGAAACACGCAGTGCCATTGTCGACTCGGTAAGCGGTGTAACTCGCGACCGTCAATATGGTAAAGCCGAATGGACAGGTATACATTTTTCGGTTATCGACACCGGTGGATATGTAGTTGGTGGCGACGACTCGTTTGAAATAGAGATACGCAAACAAGTGCAATTGGCTATCGAAGAAGCCGACGTAATATTGTTTTTGGTAGACGTTAAAGAAGGCGTTACACCAATGGACGAAGATGTTGCCGATATGCTTCGCCGTTGTAAAAAAAGAGTGATATTGGTAGCCAACAAAGTGGATACCGCTCTTAGAATAAACGATGTGGCAGAATTTTATGCCATGGGTTTGGGTGATCCTTATCCTATATCGGGTATGAATGGTTCAGGTACAGGCGAACTTCTTGACGAAGTGGTGAAAGGTATGAAGGACGAACCCGACGAATTGTCCGATCTTCCTCGTATAGCTGTGGTGGGACGTCCCAATGTAGGTAAATCGTCGATGATTAATGCTCTTACAGGTCAAGATCGTAATATTGTTACTCCCATAGCCGGAACTACTCGCGATTCGATATTTACTCGTTACAATCTTTTTGGTTTCGATTTTAATTTTGTGGACACTGCCGGACTTCGTAAAAAGCAGAAAGTAAACGAAGATATAGAGTTTTACTCGGTATTGCGTTCGGTGCGTGCTATCGAAAACAGCGATGTGTGTATACTTATGATAGATGCTTCGCAAGGGTTAGAGCAACAAGATTTGAATATCTACAGTTTGATACAACGTAACAATAAGGGGGTGGTAATAGTGGTAAATAAATGGGACTTGGTGGAAAAAAGTACCAATACCCATCGTGAGTTTGAGAATATGATACGCGAACGTATAGCCCCATTCAACGATGTGCCTATAGTATTTACTTCGGTTATAAATAAACAACGTATATTTAAGGTGTTGGAAATAACCAAACAAGTGTTTGAAGCTCGTAGTCGTCGTATAACCACTCACGAACTCAACGAAGCACTCTTACCTATAGTAAAAGAACAAAATCCGCCACCATCAATAAAAGGCAAGCATATAAAAATAAAATACATTACTCAATTGCCGACAGCATATCCGCAGTTTGTATTTTTCTGCAATTTGCCTCAATATATCCGCGACCCGTATCGTCGATTTGTAGAAAACAGAATGCGCGAGATGTGGGATTTTCATGGCGTGCCTATGAAGATTTATTTCCGCGAAAAATAAAGAAACAATTTATAAAATAAACAGATATGCGATTAACTCACAAAGGGGTTAATCGCATATTTTTTATGTAATATCGTTTACAATTCCATATATATGGCTGATGTTTGTTTTTTATTTGTATTGGATATAATATTTTTTACTTACGAGCGTTAAAGGTTGCAAATAAACAAAATAGTTCTGTAACACAAATATATTATGAATATACAATTTTTAGGAGCTGCTAAGGAGGTAACAGGTAGCAAACACTTGATTACAACCAAACGAGGATTGAAGATACTTTTAGATTGTGGTATGTATCAAGGTAAAGGTTTGGAAACAGATGGTATGAACCGTGAATTGGGTTTCGAACCTTCGGAGATAGACTATATTATACTTTCTCACGCTCATATCGACCATTCGGGGCTTATACCTTACATATATAGATTAGGTTTTAGAGGCACAGTGCTTTGTACCCCTGCTACTCGCGACCTTTGTGCCATTATGCTTGCCGATGCCGGCAAAATACAAGAATCGGATACTCGTACTTTCAACAAGAAACGTCGTGCTGCCGATCCAACAGTAAAAGATGTAGAGCCTCTATATACTTTGGCTGATGCTCAAGAGTGTATGCAATGCTTTATAAGTGTTCCGTACCACAAACCATTTAATATCGAAGGCGAGGTAACTATTGAGTTTTACGATGCCGGACATATATTGGGTAGTGCCGCAATATATATGCAAATCAACGAAGGCCGTAGAAAAATAAAACTATGCTTCACCGGAGATATCGGACGTTATTCGTCGCATATACTTAAAGATCCCGAACCATTTCCTCAAGTGGATTACTTGATAATGGAGTCAACCTATGGCGATCGTACACACACCACATTTGGCAATGCCGAACAAGACTTGCTGATGGCTACATTGGATACTTGTACCAAAAAGAAAGGTAAATTAATAATACCATCTTTTGCTATCGGTCGTGCACAAGAAATAATATACGCTTTCAACTGTTTGAAAAACAAAAAACTTTTGCCAGATATTGATGTCTTTGTCGATAGTCCGCTAAGTGTGTCGGCTACCAATATCATGCGTTTGCATACCGAATGTTTCAATGATGGTATTATCGAAGAGATGAAAAAAGACCCCGATCCGTTTGGTTTCGACAAATTGCAGTATGTACAATCCATCGAAGCATCGAAGGCATTGAATCAACGAAACAAAACATGTATCATTATTTCGGCATCGGGTATGATGGAGGCCGGACGTGTAAAACACCACTTGGCCAATAGTATCGACAATCCAAGAACCACAGTGTTATGTGTAGGTTATTGTGCCCCCACTACTTTGGGTGCAAAGATTATGCGTGGCGATAAAAAGGTATCCATATTTGGACGACCCATTACCGTTCGTGCCGATTTGCGTCGTATAGATGCTTATTCGGCTCATGGCGACTACGAAGAAATGATACAATACATATCGTGTCAAGATAAGAAGAAACTGAAAAAGATATTCCTTGTTCATGGCGAAGAAGAAACTCAAGCCAATTTTCAAAAGACTTTAAACGAGCGAGGTTTTAAATCGGTAGAGATACCCACTCGTTTGGATAGCATAGAGTTGTAATATATATCGATGATATTATACCAAAAAGCGACGTGGTTGCCCATTGTAGCCACGTCGCTTTTCTGCTTTTCGATGGTTTATTCCATGCGTACAAAAGAAAGTGTTACTCCCCGTATTTTCGAAAAGGCTTCGGTTACACGCAGGCTTTTCGATTTGCGCACCGAAAAGTCTAAACTGCAGTTCAACTCAAATCTTTGGTTGAATTGTTCCAAACCTTCGTCTTTAAGTAGCCGCATTACATCGTTCATAAGAGGGTATTCAAATTCTACGCGGTATATTTCGTTTACTGTCTTTTCTATTATTTCGGCATTGTCCAAAGCATCTTTGGTAGCTGCTTTGTAGGCATTTATAAGTCCCGATACTCCAAGTTTTATACCACCGAAGTATCGTACCACTATTACCAATACGTTGGTTAGGTCTTTTGATAGTAGTTGTCCGTGTATGGGGCGCCCTGCGGTGCCCGAAGGTTCGCCGTCGTCATTTACGCGATAGGCCGCTTTGTCGTGGCCAAGGATATAAGCATAGCAATGATGTCGGGCGTCATAGTATTCTTTTTTTATCTTTTCCACATGGCCTTTTATCTCTGTTTCGGTCGTTACGGGAATGGCGAACGCCAAAAATTTGCTGCCTTTTTCCTTGTAAATACCTTCGGTGCTGGCTTTTATTGTTTTATATGTGTCGTCGAACATGGTGGTGTGTTTATTTATAATAGTGGCAAACGAAATCGTCGTCGACTTGATTAGTGCTGTTCGGTACAGTATTTAATAGCGGGGCGGCAAGGCCTTTGCCAAACATTTTGTTGCCGATAAGCACTCGGGCTTCGTCCCAAACATTTTCGGTTATAAAGGTATTTAGCAGTTTTAGTCCGCCTTCCACTATTACTGATTGTATTTTTCTGTGCCAAAGGTCGGTAAGTATTTCGTTTAAAAGACTTTCGAAGTCTATTACAACGTATTCTATATTTTCTTTACTTTCTAGGTTGCGGTTTTCGGTGTATATTATGGTGGGGGTAGAGCCGTCAAGTATAAACGATTGCTCCGGTATGCGTCCCGTTTTGTCGAGGGCTATGCGCAGCGGGTTTTTGCCATACCATAGGCGTGAGCTAAGTTGCGGATTGTCGTTCACCACGGTTTGTGTGCCCACCATTATGGCGGCTTCTTCGGTACGCCATTTATGTACTTCGCATTTAAGTTTTTCGTTGGTAATCCAATACGATTTTTGTTTGCTGTCGGAGCGGTCTATGTCCATAAAACCATCGCGGGTTTGAGCCCATTTGAGTATTATGTATGGTCGTTGTTTTTCCATATAGGTAAAGAAGCGACGATTTAAAAAACGTCCTTCTTCTTCAAGTATGCCTGTTGTTACTTCTATTCCGGCATTGCGAATTTTTTCTATACCGCGTCCTGCTACCAAAGGATTGGGGTCGAGGTTGCAAACTACCACCCGTTTGAATGGATATTGAGCAATAAGATCGGCGCAAGGTGGCGTTTTGCCGTGGTGTGAACATGGCTCGAGGTTTACATACAGTGTGCTACCTTCGAAACACGACTTATCGGCAACACGCAATATGGCATTGCGTTCGGCATGGTTTTGACCGCAATATTGGTGAAACCCTTCCGAAACAATCTTGCCATTTTTTACAATTACACAGCCCACCATAGGGTTGGGTGCCACATAGTGTATTCCGTTTTCTGCCAAAGCAAAACAACGCCTAATATACATTTCATCTATTGTCATAATGTTTGCAAAAATACAACTTTATTTGGAAACGAGAGAGAAAAAAGAAAAATAAAATTGTAAAATATTTTGCCATATCAAGAAAAAACACTAACTTTGCAGTCGAAAATGAAAGGTACAATAGTAAATATAATCATATACAGAACGTTTCTAAATATCAAAAATAGAGACGAATTCGTGAAGTTATAACGAGTTGACGGCGTATCAAACTCGTTCCTTTTTTGGTACAAATTTTTGTACAAATCCCGTTGAAATATTTTATTATTTGCTTGGATAAGCAATAGAAAAAGAATAAACAATATAATAATAACATTAAAATAAATATATTATGGAATTACCATTTGCAGAATCGTACAAAATTAAAATGGTTGAGCCTTTACGCAAATCTACTCGCGAAGAACGCGAAAAATGGATTAAAGATGCTCACTACAATTTATTTGGTTTAAAATCTAGTCAAGTTTATATCGATTGTATCACCGACTCCGGTACAGGTGCTATGAGCGACCGCCAATGGGCTGCTATGATGACCGGTGATGAAAGCTACGCAGGTGCTTCTTCTTTCTTCCACTTGAAAGAAACCATCACTCGCCTTACAGGTTTTGAATGGGTTATACCTACTCACCAAGGTCGTGCTGCCGAAAACGTATTGTTCAGCTATCTTGTAAAAGAAGGCGACTTCGTTCCTGGCAACTCTCACTTCGATACTACTAAAGGTCACATCGAAGGCCGTCAAGCTTTTGCAGTAGACTGCACTATAGATGAAGCTAAAAACACTCAACTTGAATTGCCTTTCAAAGGTAATGTTGATTTGAAAAAATTGGAACAAGTTCTTATCGAAAAAGGCGATAAAGTTCCTTTCATCATCATGACTATCACCAACAACACTGCCGGTGGCCAACCTGTATCTATGGAAAACCTACGTGGTGTTCGTGCTTTGGCCGACAAATATGGCAAACGCGTTGTTTTCGACTCGGCTCGTTTTGTTGAAAACGCTTACTTCATAAGAACTCGCGAAGAAGGTTATGGCGACAAAACCATAAAAGAAATCTGCCGCGAAATGTTCTCTTTGGCCGATGGTATGACTATGTCGTCGAAAAAAGACGGTTTGGTAAACATGGGTGGTTTTATAGCTACTAAACACGAAGAATGGTACGAAGGTGCTAAAGGTTTCTGTATTCGTTACGAAGGTTTCCTTACTTATGGTGGTATGAACGGCCGCGATATGGCTGCTTTGGCAGTTGGTTTGGAGGAGAACACCCAGTTTGATATGCTCCAAACACGCATCCACCAAGTGGAATATTTGGCTCAATTGCTCGATGAGTACGGCATT
>JAFZFU010000011.1 GCA_017555745.1 Bacteroidales bacterium | reverse complement strand
CAACAACTAACACCATCGGAATTTGAAATTTTATTGAATAATTTGGTTATACGAAAAAACATAGATACTACTCCTATAGAGTTAGATTTACTACGAAAAAAAATAGATATGTTAGATTTTGAGTTGTTATCAATTCTATCTCAACGTATCGATGTGAGTAAACAAATCGCTTCAATAAAAGCAAATAATAACATGAGTATATTGCAAATAAATCGTTGGAAAGAGGTTTTAGATAGTCGAATGAATAGCGCCGAAAAATTAGGAATATCTCCGGAATTTATTCAAAAAATAATGGAACAGATACATACCGAAAGTGTAAGAGTGCAAGATAAAATAATAAAGGAGTCTTAAAATCGCAAGACTCCTTTATTGTATAGAGTATTTTATTCAAAATAAATCGACACTAATTAAGCAAGAATTGCAAGTATGTAATTTTCTTTCCTTCGTTTAAAAACATCTGTTCATAAAATGTTCTTACACTTTTAACATCATCCTGAAAATCTGACGAATACAAATCATCTGTATTAAATAATACCTTGTAATTTCCTTGTGGAATTACTTCATTTAATGTGTAATCATATAATTCATACGAATCCGTTTTTAGGTGTATAACAGTATTAGTCTTAGCTATATTTTTATAGTATGATAAAAAACGTTCACATGTAAGACGTTTATTCGGTTTCTTAAGTTGGGGATCAGGGAAGGTAATCCATATCTCTGACACTTCATTTTGAGCAAAGAACTGTTCTATTAATTGTATTCTTGTACGCAAAAAAGCCACATTGGTCATTTTATCCTCATTAGAGGTTTTACACCCCCTCCACAAACGAGCACCTTTAATATCTATACCTATGAAGTTTTTGTTAGGATATTTTTTTGCAAGGTTAACGGTATACTCACCTTTGCCACATCCAAGTTCCAAAACTATAGGATTGTCATTTTTAAAGAAGTCAGTGTTCCACTTTCCTCGCAAATGAAAAGTATTTTGTTGTAAAAACTCGTATGAGACTTGAAAGAGATTCGGAAATGTAAGATTTTCCTCGAAACGTTCTAATTTATTCTTTCCCATTTTATTTTTCAATATTATTCAAAAGAAACTGCAAAAGATTCTTTCAAGATATCTTTTGCAGTTTTATTATTCTTATTCTGTTATCTGTACTACCATTGTTTGATAACCATATTTTCTTTATTCCATGTTTTCAATTGTCTCAACAATGCTTCGGCTGCTGTTTGCGATGGTGCCGAACCCAATGAAACATAGTATAAATTACCTTTGGATATCACGTATGCATCGGCTCCTCTTCTACTGAAACGATGTGCTTCTTTCACAGCATTATCTCTACTTTTAAAGAATCCCGATATAATATCAAATCCTTGTTTCGAACGCAAACGGATATCAGCAGT
Organism: Bacteroidales bacterium; assembly: GCA_017555745.1. Taxonomy (GTDB): domain Bacteria; phylum Bacteroidota; class Bacteroidia; order Bacteroidales; family P3; genus HGM05376. The sequence goes on along the minus strand of JAFZFU010000011.1, from coordinate 6,297 downwards.
AGGTACTACTTTAGGTTTGGGTGCCGGTGCAACTATTTTATCTTTGGTTACTGCTCCTGCTTCAATCAACTCGTTCAAAAATTCCAACAATATATCATTCATCTTAATTTCAGAAATAATAGTATTCTTTGCTCGAGATATACGTTGACGTTGCAAATTATCAGTACAATAGTCTGTTATGTAATTATCATAACTCATCATACGTGCAGGATGGAAAAAGTCATCGTCAAACAATTCTTTCAATCGTTTTATAACATACTCATTCATTCGTTCTTCCATTGGGGCAACGGCAGTCGAATAACGTTGTTTCTTCAAGAAAGACTTTATTTGTGGTTGCATACTTGCTACTAAAACCTTGCATGTAGATGTTATTACTTCGTCTTTATCTTCGATAGGAATTAAGATATAATCAAACGTATACATATTTTCGCCTTTAAACAAATCAATACGTTTCACCTTTTTACTAGACTCTGTAACTTCTTCTGTTTCTCCATCGCTGTCATTATCGGTATCTGCAACAGTTTCTTCGCTAACTTCGTTACCAACGACTTCGCTTTCTGTTGCATCTGCATCTATTACTTCGTTCGAGTCTTCCCCTACTTCGTCTGATTGAGTTTCGCTATTCGCTTCTACTTCGTCAACTTCTGTCGTTTCAACTTTTTCGTTTATGAATGGGATATTCATATCCTTAACCATAACAAAGTAATAGTATGCTCCACCTAACAATAGAAGCAACAACAATATAATAATAGGTATAATTATTTTTTTCTTCTTACCTTTTTTCTCTTTCTTTTCTTTTTTCTTATCCTTCTTATCTTTCTTCTTGCTTTCCTTTGCTTTACCCTTACCTTCTACTTCTGCTTTCGGCTCTTCCACTGCAGCTTGGTTTTCATGCACTTCTTCTTTTGGTTCCTCTGTCCTCTCTTCTTTTGCTTCTTCTACCTTTACTTCTTGTGCAATGTTATTATCTGTTTTACCTTCCTCTTCTACTTTTACCTCCGACTCATTATTCTCTAGCGATTGATTCGATTCAGTTTCAAGTTCTTCCACTGCTTCAACCTGCGATACAACATTTTCTGTTTGTTGTTCCGCTCCTGCATTATTTTCTTCAATTACAGCCTCTTCTTGAGGTTGAACTTGCTCTTCCACCATAGGTTCAGTTTCAAGCACTTCTTCTTGTTCAGATGGAATAATGGGCGAATCAAATTTATCGAACGGATTTTCTCTGTTAGATTCCAATTCGTATGTCATTACATCATTCAATATAGGCAAATTTCGAGTTGTTTTCGAAAAATTCACTCCGTCAAATATATTAAATGAGTAACCATTTTCTGCACTCAACACAAGTTCTCCCACTTCGGGAAACTCATGTTTTCCATCTATCCTTAGTTTTTCATTTAGCGCAGCTATATAGTTATCCCACAACTTTTCGGCAGTAGTAATACCAATAAATTCTTGCTTAGCAATATAACTAATAATCTGTTCATTGCCTTTGCATACTGTAGAAAATTCTACTGTATTCACTGTAGGAAAATAGGTTTTGGTTTCTTCGTCGAAACGCGTAGAAATAGTCTTCGGAGAAAAAGTACCTATTCCCTTTATTTCAACAGTATTTCCCTGCTTCAAAAATTCTACTATATAATTTGTTATATTCATCAGTTTATTTATTTTTCAATTTCAATAAATCTTCGGGGGTGTCGATAGCGATATTCTCAATCGTTGTTTCTTCCACTTTTATCTTAAATCCGTTTTCTATCCATCTCAATTGTTCCAACGATTCGGCTATCTCCAATTCCGTTTGTTTTAGTTCTACCAATTCTTTCAAAACATCACATCTATAAGCATATACTCCTATATGTTTATAGTATTTCTGTTTCTGAAGCCATTCATTTTCATCTATACCACGCATGTAAGGTATGGCAAAACGACTAAAATATACAGCTTCGCTATTTATACCGCAAACAACTTTTACGACATTTGGCGAAAAAAGTTCATCTTTTAAGAAAATTTGTTTCTTTAAAGTTGCAATCTGCGTATCTTTTTCCTCGAAACATCTTACCAAAGTCTCTATTTGCGAGTGTTCTACATTTGGTTCATCGCCCTGTATATTTATTACCACATCGTATTCCTTACCTTCTCTTAAATATTGTTCCAACACCTCTCCACATCTATCGGTTCCGCTACGATGCGTTTCCTTAGTCATAACCACCTTGCCGCCAAATGCTTTTACGCAATTTACTATGCGATCATCGTCGGTAGCAACCACTATTTCCGAAAGTACACTTATTTTTCCTACACCTTCATACACATGTTGTATCATCGGTTTGCCATTAATAAGTGCCAATGGTTTTCCCGGAAAACGTGTAGAAGCATAACGCGCAGGTATTATTCCCAATACTTTCATATCTATCTACTTGTTAATCATTTAAAACAATCCGTTTATTTCGGCATTTATTTTATCTATCACCACGCCTAAATCTTCCGGTTTATCTGCAAAATTAAGTTCTTCGATATCTATCACCAACAATTTTCCCTTGTCGTATTGCGATATCCAATTCTCGTAACGTTGATTTAAACTTGTCAGATAGTCCAAACGAATGCTATTTTCGTATTCTCTGCCTCTTCTCTGTATCTGATTTACCAATGCAGGCACATTACCTTTTAAATATATCAATAAATCAGGTGGTTGAATAAACGAAGACAAAAGTTCGAATATTGCTTGATAGTTTTCGAAATCTCTCGTATTCATAAGACCCATAGCATGCAAATTAGGAGCGAAAATATAAGCATCTTCATATATGGTGCGATCTTGTACTATATTGGCACACGATTTTTTAATATCCACTATTTGTTTAAAACGGGTATGTAAAAAATATATTTGCAAGTTGAAAGACCAACGTCGCATATCCTCATAAAAACTATTTATATACGGATTGTTTGAATTGTTTTCATAAACAGCTTCGTATCCCAAATGCTTTGCCAACAATCCTGTAAGAGTTGTTTTTCCCGATCCTATATTACCTGCTACTGCTATATGCATAATCTTTTTGTTTTTTTGTTTACAAATACAGAAACTCCAAAATATAGTACTTTATCAGCCTTATCAACAGAATAATGTTAGCAGTCATTTGCTTTTATTCTCTGAATATCAGCAACTGAGAGCACTATACCTCGAAAAATATTCTTTGCAAATATACACAAAAAAAAACAATTTGACAAGGAAAAAATATTTTGGTTTCACAAATATCAAATCCACAAACAAATACTGCTCTTTATCGGCACATAGTCAGGCAATAAAAACCCTGGAGAGAACGTATTTTTCATCACGAGGATTTTTTGTCGCCATCGCGTAGTTGCACCAAAATCCAGGCGAGTAAATTTTCACGGCATCGTGAGGAAAAATATGCCTTAAGTTGTGTTTTTATAGCCATTTTACAATCCTCTATTATACAATAAATTACACTTTTCATATTTTACACCCTATCATCAATTGCTTCAGACCCGGGTGTGAAGCCGTTGACAATAGGGTATAAATAATTTGACAATATACCGTCGCTATAAATAGGGATGGGTCTTTCAAAAAAAAAATCAGAAAAATAACACCCAAAAACAATAAAAAAAGCTCTCGCTCGTTAATGCTTCGTTATTTAATAAACAGTAGTAGATGAAACGTAGATATTTTAGATTATTTGGAACTTGTTTATTAGTAGGATTACTATTAAATACAGTCAATGCACAAAGCAACAATCCGACAGCAGACCAATTAGCCGGCAAAGACATTAGCAAAAATTATATCAGCACAGCAGTACCTATATTATTAATAGCCCCCGATGCACGCAGCGGCGGTATGGGTGATGTGGGTGTAGCCAGCACTCCCGATGTGTATTCATCACATTGGAACAATGCAAAATATGCTTTTATAAAAGAAGATGTTGGCATAGGTATGAGTTATGTACCTTGGTTGAAAGATTTGGGAGTTGGCGATATGAACCTTTTAAATTTGTCGGGATATAAACGAATCAACTCTCGTAGCGCAATAGCAGCATCGTTGACATACTTTTCGCTTGGCAGTATAGAATTTACCAATGAAGATGGAACATCAAATGGCAATCATAATCCAAATGAATTTGGTGTAGACATATCTTACTCGATGAAGTTATCCGACGATTTTTCGATAGGTGCCACAGGTCGTTATATACGTTCCGACCTTACCCAAGGCGTTGATGTGGGTACATCAACCACGCATGCCGGTAACGCTATTGCCGCCGACTTGGGTATGTATTATCAAAGCGAAACAGACATGCTTGATATGCCGGGCGAATTAGCAGCAGGTTTGCTTATATCCAATCTCGGCTCGAAGATAAACTACTCCGACGACGACAACAACAAAGATTTTCTTCCTACAAACTTACGTTTAGGCGGTAGATATACTATGAACTTCGACGAATACAACACTTTTTCATTCCTATTAGACTTCAACAAATTATTGGTTCCCACTCCTCCCGTATACAACGAGGATGGCGAAATTATAGCAGGTTTGCCAGATAATGTAGGTACTATACAAGGTGCTATACAATCGTTCTATGATGCTCCAAACGGAATGACGGAAGAATTTCAAGAATTGCAAATATCGGTGGGTGCCGAATATTGGTACGACAATATATTTGCAGTACGTGGAGGATACTTTTTTGAACATGAAAACAAAGGTGGAAGACAATACCTTACTTTAGGCGGAACCATTAAATACCAAACATTAGTTTTGGATGTTTCGTACTTGATACCTACCACCACTCTTCAAACAAGTCCATTGGCCAACACAGTACGTATATCTTTGGCAATGAACTTCGAGAATAAGAAAAAATAATATTGTTTCATTGGATTTATAAGTTATAAAAAGGGTGTTTACAACAAAACATCCTTTTTTATTTGAGATGAGATTTCAATCAAAAGAGATAAAAAGATATGGCAGACACAAAAATACACAAAGACAAACTCCTCACACGCAATTTCATATCAATGTGTGTGGCTAATTTTTTGATGAGTTTTTCGTTTTACATACTCATCCCCACTCTACCCTTCTACCTGATAGACACATTTAAAGCAGGACAAAGTGTGGTAGGTATCATATTATCGATATATACGGTATCGGTACTTGTAGTGCGTCCGTTTTCGGGATTTTTGGCCGACACGTTCCAACGCAAACCTCTATACCTATTTGCATACTTTATATTTGCTTCGTTCTTTGTAGGTTACCCATTAGCAGGGTCGCTATTGGTGTTCACCATAATAAGAGTTATACATGGCCTGGCCTTCGGTATGCTTACCACCACCGGCAACACGTTGGTCATAGATGTAATGCCATCGTCACGAAGAGGCGAAGGATTGGGCTATTTTGGTGTAACCGGCAACATAGCAATGGCTATAGGTCCAATGACAGGTTTGATACTTAAAGACATAATACCTTTCGACTATATATTCTACATAGCGGCGATTTCCGGAGCAATAGGCATACTTTTTATATGCTTGATAAAAACACCACGCAGAGCGTTACAAAAAAGTCAGCCTATATCTCTCGACAGATTTTTCCTTGTAAAAGGAGTTCCGGCCTCTGTACCATTTTTGTTTTTAGCCATACCATACGCTATGACCAGCTCTTACATTGCATTATACGTTTCATCATTGGGACTAACATCCAACTCCGGTTTCTTTTTCTCAATAATGGCAGTGGGCATGATATTATCGAGAATAACATCCGGCAAGCTTGTCGACCAAGGTTTTATTACACAAAACATACGCAAAGGTATAATCATAGCCACAGTGGCTATGGTGGGCGAAATAGCTTTGGAATATGCTTTTACGCAAAACTTTGCTATAGGTTGTACACTATATTATATAGTGGCTTTCTTGCTTGGCTATGGTTATGGAACGTTATTCCCTGCCATGAACACTTTGTTTATCAACTTAGCCCCACACAACCGCCGTGCCACAGCCAACTCGATGTATCTTACCGGTTGGGATGTAGGCATAGGAATAGGCGCATTTTTAGGCGGATACATATCCGAGCATTACAACTTTGTATCGGTTTATGGCATAGGTTTGGCATGTACCATTGCAGCACTTATTCTGTTCATAGTTTGGGTAACACCTCATTTTTTCAAAAACAGATTGGCATAGTTGAATATTATTTGTATATTTGCAAGAACTATGCAAAGAACAAAAAAACGATTAATGCATAATATATCAAGCAAATAAATATCGATATTAAATTTGATAAACATACAAAAACAATAGTATAAT
>JAFZFU010000010.1 GCA_017555745.1 Bacteroidales bacterium | reverse complement strand
GATGTAATTGACTGGGGAACAATCAAAAAACATACTTTTGAACTATGGCAGCAATGCTTGTAATATTTTTCATACTCTGTGTATCAGTGTCCTCGCCGGAATTATGGAATCACGGAACTACGGATTTACAGAATTACAGAATTTTGGAGGCTACGCCGGCTCACAACTCATGGCTCATGGCGCAATGCCCAATCACTCTATACCCTTTGCCTTTCGACAATAAAGCACAAATTCTCAATGCTCACAAGACAAAAAGAACAAGACCACCCACAAAGCGGCATCCACTTGTTGTCTGCGAAGCGCGAGTGTGTATCCTAAAATCCAATTATTTCCAATGCCCGATGTAAAGTATCGGTTTCGGGTGTGATGTTTATCCAATTTATATCGTTGTATCGGCGAAACCAAGTCATTTGGCGTTTTGCATATCGTCGTGTGTTGGTTTTAATGTTTTCTACAGCTTGTTGCAAAGATATATTTTGGTCTATATATTCGAATATTTCTTTATATCCCACTGTGTTCAGTGCAGTATATTGTCGATATTGGCACACCGATTCTACTTCGTTCAACAATCCCATATCCATCATTATATCCACTCTTTTATTTATTCTGTTATTCAATGTTTCGCGCTCCATAGCCATACCTATTTTTATTATCTCGAACGGACGTTTTTTAATACCCTGTCGTCTTATTTCGGAGAATGGTTGTCCGGTGGTATAGCATACTTCCAAAGCTCGCAGTATACGTATGTGGTTTGCCAAGTCTACTTCGTTGTAATAGTCGGGATCCAAAAACTTAAGTTGAAACCTCAATTCTTCTAATCCCCCTTTTTCGTAATCGGCTCTAAGTCGCTGCCTAAGTTCGGAATCGGGGTCGGGCAAATCGGCAATACCCATACACAAGGCATCAATATACAATCCCGATCCACCCACAGATACTGCCACATCGTTATTTTGAAATATATTGCTCAAAACTTTTAATGCATCTTGTTCATACATCGACACATTGTAGTAATCCTTTACCGACAGATTGGCTATCAAGTGATGCTGTACAGCCAAAAGTTCTTCGCTCGAAGGGCGCGCCACTCCGATGTTCAGTTCTTTATAAAACTGTCTCGAATCGGACGATACTATCTCGGTATTATAGTGCTTTGCTATTTTTATAGCCAAAGCGGTTTTACCAATGGCAGTAGGTCCCAACACCACTATCAACTTCTTATTTTCTTGCATATTTCGTATAATCTAACAATGTATATAACTCTAATTATCGGCTTTGGGTTTCAGTCCCATTTTAGCAGCTTCGGTAAGCATAAATTCGTAGGCCTCGTTGTATGAATTGGGTATAATACCGTCTAATATGGCTTCTTTGATAGCATTTTTTATAACCCCTATTTCGTAGCAAGGCTGCATGTCAAACACCCGCATTATATCCTCGCCGTTTATTGGTGGCTGAAAGTTTCGTATTCTGTCTTTTTCTTCGATATCGACTAGTTTTTTGCGTACTATCTTAAAGTTGTTCAAATATTTTTGTACCTTTTGCGGATTTTTTGATGTGATATCGGCTTCGCATAGCAACATCAAATCATCTACATCATCGCCGGCATCAAACAACAATCTTCGCACCGCCGAATCGGTTACTATATCTTCGGACAATATTATAGGACGCAAATGGAGAGACACCAATTTTTCGACATACTTCATTTTTTCGTTCATGGGCAGTTTCAATTTGGCAAAAATAGTTTTTACCATCTTAGCCCCCTTCACTTCGTGTCCATGAAAAGTCCATCCTAATTTTTCATCGTATCGTTTAGTAGCCGGTTTTCCGATATCGTGCAATATGGCAGCCCATCTCAACCATAGGTTGTCAGACTGACGAGCCACATTATCCAACACCTCCAATGTGTGATAAAAGTTATCCTTATGGCCTCGTTCTTTTACCATTTCTACACCTTTAAGGTTGGCAAATTCGGGGAATATCAAATTCATCAAACCACTTTTATATAGCAGTTTAAGTCCCAGCGAAGGCACTTTTGAAAGCACTATCTTGTTTAGTTCTACTTCTATACGTTCTTTCGACACTATGCCTATACGCGAAGCATTTCGTTCGATGGCGTCGAAGGTTTTGTTTTCTATTACAAAACCCAATTGCGATGCGAAACGTATGGCTCTCATCATACGCAAAGGGTCGTCTGAAAAAGTTATATCCGGATCCAACGGAGTTCGTATTATGCCATTGTTCAAATCGTGTATACCCGAAAATGGGTCTAACAATTCGCCATAGCTGTCGGCGTTGAGCGACACAGCCATAGCGTTGATGGTAAAATCTCTGCGATTTTGGTCATCTTCGAGAGTTCCGTTTTCCACTATCGGTTTTCGGCTGTTGGCACGATACGATTCTTTGCGAGCTCCCACAAATTCAATCTGCCAATCCACTCCTTCGTATTGGTAATGAAACATGGCGGTACCGAAGTTTTTAAACACATTCACCTCTTTGTGCTTATTGATGCGATGAGCCACATTTACAGCCAAATCGATACCACTACCCACACATACTATGTCGATATCGGTACATGGACGCTGCAAAAAATAATCTCTCACCACACCGCCCACAGCAAAGGCTTTTATGCCCATTTGGTCGGCCACCTCTCCTACTATCTTGTATATCGGATGTTGTAATATCACTACTGTAATTATTTTTGTTGTTCGCCAAATTGTTTAACGGCCACCTTTTGACCTTTGTCGTTATAAAATTCCCATTCGCCTACGCGTGTACCATTTTCGTACATACCTTTGTAGTAAACATTTCCATTTTCGTGATAGATGATATGTTCACCATTGGAAATATTATTTATAAACGAGCCTTGAGCCTGTTTGTTTCCATTTTCGAAATAGTATATCCACTCACCTTCTTTGGCATTACCTTTAAAATAACCTTCCGAACGCAATTTGTAACTTGCATAAAACTGACATTGTTTTGCCGATTCGCCATCTATGCCTTCGACGGTTATAGGCATTCGGTCTTTGGTAATTTCCACTATTTTTATTTCCAAATCATCGGCAAATATCTTATCGCCGTTTTCGTAATAAAACACCCAATTTTCGCCTATGGTTGAGTTTGTAAAATCGGCTTTGGCAAACAAATTGCCACTTTCGTAATAATATTCCCACACACCATAGGGTTTATCATCTTTAAAACCACGTTTATAGCGTACTTTGCCCGAATTATAAAACATTTCTTCGGCCACACGCTGCTTTTCGCCGTTTATCTGTTTGGTTTCGTATACCAATTCGGGTTTTCCGTCGGCAAAGGTAAGTATAACTTCTTTTTGTGTTCTGTTGCACGACAGTGTAAGCATAAAAATTGCCAATGTTAACAATAGGTTCTTTGTCATCTTATTATCCAATTATTAGTTAGTTATTTAATTTATCAATATCAATATAAACGGGCAAGTGGTCGCTGAAACCGCCTTCATATTTTGGTCCCGCATATGTACGATACAACTTATTTCCTCCAAATTTATTATCATGAAGCAATAAAAAATTTGGCGAATAAATATCGGCCCTGCCCTTTTTCACTTCCATCGAGGTTGCCCAACGAGGATGTAAATTCTTGGAAATCATCATTTGGTCTATATTCGACCATTCTCCTTGATACTTATACGTGCCCCCCTTATCCGAAATATCGGTCATAAGGTTTATCAATATGTTTTTATCCCAATCTTTTTCGTACGGCGACACACCGAGAGTAGACACTATGCTTTGGTCGAATGGAGTGTCGTTAAAATCGCCCATTATCACAATGCCGGCATTGCGATGACGCTGCACAATAGTATCTATCACATTTGCCAACTGTGTGGCGGCAAGAGTACGTTTGTTCTCGGCATATCCACCTCCCCTTTTCGAAGGAAAATGGTTGAGCAACAAAAACAATGTATCTTTTTCAAACACCGTACCCGACACCAATAGTATATCTCGTGTTTTAAAAGCAGAGTCGGCATCGTCAGTAATAGGTATCGGCTCTGAATATATCAGTTTAAAATAATCTTTGCGATAAAGCAAAGCCACGTCTATGCCTCTTTGGTCGGGCGAATCGTAGTGCACATAATTATATCCAAACTTATACAACGGAGTATTGAAACACAACTGTTTCAAAGTCCAATCGTTTTCAACCTCACACACTCCTACAACAACGGGCAAAGAATCGATACCCATCGATATTATAGTTTTGTAGATATTATTTTTCTTTTTTTCGAAACGTTTGTATCCCCAATGATTTTTGCCTTTGGGTGTAAAATCATCATCGTTTCTGAGACTATCATCAGAGGGGTCGAAAAAGTTTTCCAAATTCCACCACATCAAACGAATAGAGGCATATTCGCTCTGTCCTATCGCAGTCAGAGAGAATGAAAGCAACAATGCTGTTGACATCAATATTCGTTTGGTTTTCGACATAGTGAGTTTTATTTTTTAGAAGTTTTGGTTTTCTTTATTGTACGAAGAATATCCACCGAATATATCAACAAACCAACCCATATACAGGCAAAACAAACGATATGGGATTTAGTAAAACTTTCGTTGTACAACAATACCCCTAAAAGCAATTGCAGTGTTGGCGAAAAATATTGCAAGAAACCCAATGTAGACAAAGGTATTCTTTCGGCAGCCTTGCCAAACCATAGCAGAGGCAAAGCAGTTACCACACCTGCACCCAACAACAATAATGTGGTGCCGAGATTAAAGGAATTTAAAGCGCTGCTGCCCGTAACGCACAAAAAAGTTACATAGGCGAAAGCGAGAGGCATAATCCACATAGTTTCGACAGTGAGAGCAGCCGTAGCATCTAAAGCCATTTTCTTTTTCATCAAACCATAGATGGCAAACGAAGTAGCCAAAACCAACGATATTATAGGAAAACGACCATAATCTATGGTGAAATACAATACTCCGACCAATGCAAACAATATTGCTATTTTTTGCGAACGATTTAGTTTTTCTTTAAGAAACAACGAGGCAAACAATATCGAAAACAAAGGATTGATATAATAGCCCAAACTTGATTCCACTATATAATGATGATTTATGGCCCAAATATAAAGCCCCCAATTCAATGTCATCAACAAACCCGTAAACAATAATAACATGTATTGTTTAGTTTTCTTTATATGGTCGGACAATTTCATTTTTCGCATAGTCCAAAAAAACATTGCCATAAACACACACGACCATATTATACGATGGCAAAGAATTTCGACCGACGAAACATGTTCCAACATCTTCCAATAAAGAGGAAACATCCCCCAAGTAAGATAACATATTACACCATACAATAAACCTTTTCTATATTCCGAATGTTGTGTTTGCATACTATTCCAATAGATAAATATTATACTATTACAAATTAATCTGTAGTCAAAATATGCAAAAATAATACTATGTTTAGATTTTTCAATTTACATAACAGACTATCTATAACCTTTTTGCAGCGATATGTGCATACAAAAAGGATTTTCAAAGGTACTGAAAATATACTGATTTTAGAAAAAAAAGAAAAATATTTTTTTGCCAATCATGCCATATTTGAAATAAAATATATATCTTTGCAACACAAAAATCTTATCTTTGAATAAACGAAAATTGCTTTTTCTTATTCAAAACCAATAATTTCCAAAATAAATAAGTTCTAAACAAATAACCAAAAAACACATTTTTAATGTACAGTAAAGACGAACTTTCAAGTAAAGCTCATGTCCAATTGATAGAAATAGCCAAAGAATATGGCATTTCTCGAGCCTCGAAATTATCGGCACAAGAGTTGGTGTACAAAATTTTAGACCATCAAGCTGCGTCGCCCGATAATGATGATAATGCAAAAAAAGAAAAAAAAGCATTGCCTAAACAACGCAGGACAAGACTAAAACCTACTCCTATTGCCGAATCGAATGTGGGTGGCAACAAAACTAACAATCAGACTGCTGTAAATGTAGAAAAAGAAGTCAAAGAGGTTAGCGCCGAAAAAAATATCGATGTAGATGGCATTCATATTCCGATAATACCGAGTGTAAACCAAGCAGTTCCTGTCAATCTTTCATTTAAACATCCCGATATTATAGACACATCAGCGGATACAATCAGTATCGAGGTAGAGAAAAAAGAGGTAAAAATGAATGCCGGTTCGCTAATTATCGACCCAAGCAAATTAGACGGCATAATAAAAAATCCCGAAACAGTACTATCGGAATTAGAAAGACCAAAAAAGAAAGCCCCGGTAACTGCAAATTCCAAGAAAGTAAAACCGGCCAACGAAAATATAAAAACAAACTCTCCTTCGAACAAAGAAAAAACAAATCATAAAGTTGCCGTTGAACAACCAACAATCGAAGTAAAAGATACCGTTTCTATACCTGTAGAAACTCCGGAAAACAAAGAACCAATAGTAAAAAATACGGAACCCGTAAAAACTGAAGATTTTGTACCTCAACCCACAAAGAAAGTACGCCCCGATTATCCGTTCGAAGTAGACGGCGCAGTAGAAGCAGAAGGTGTATTAGAAATAATGGGAGATGGATTTGGTTTCCTTCGTTCGTCAGACTATAACTATTTAAATTCGCCCGATGATATATATGTATCGCTATCGCAAATAAGACTCTTCGGACTTAAGACAGGCGACACCGTAAAAGGCACCATACGCCCTCCAAAAGAAGGCGAAAAGTTTTTCCCGCTTATAAAAGTAATGGAAATAAACGGTCTAACTCCCGAACAAGTTAGAGACAGAGTACCTTTCGACTCGCTTACGCCATTATTTCCCGAAGAAAAATTTAAACTTACCGGACATCCACAAGAAACAGTATCTACAAGAATAATCGATATGTTTACGCCCATAGGCAAAGGGCAACGCGGTTTGATAGTAGCACAACCCAAAACCGGTAAAACCACACTTCTTAAAGAAATAGCCAACGCTATAGCCTACAATCACCCCGAAGTATATCTTATAGTACTTTTGATTGATGAGCGTCCCGAAGAAGTTACCGATATGCAACGCAGCGTAAACGCCGAAGTTATAGCATCGACTTTTGATGAACCTGCTGACAGACATGTAAAGATAGCCAATATAGTATTGGAAAAAGCAAAACGTATGACCGAGTGCGGACACGATGTTGTTATAGTACTCGACTCCATCACACGCTTGGCCCGTGCTTACAATACAGTGGCCCCTGCATCAGGAAAAGTATTAAGCGGTGGTGTTGAAGCCAATGCTTTGCAAAAACCAAAACGCTTCTTTGGTGCAGCCCGTAAAATAGAAAACGGCGGTTCTCTTACAATAATAGCCACAGCCCTTACCGAAACAGGCTCGAAAATGGATGATGTGATATTTGAAGAATTTAAAGGTACAGGTAATATGGAGTTGCAATTAGACAGAAAATTATCAAACAAACGCCTATACCCTGCCATCGATATTGCCTCTTCAAGTACTCGTAGAGACGACCTTTTGATACCTGCCGATGTATTGAACAGAATATTAGTATTCCGCAATCTTTTGGTAGATATGAACTCGGTAGAAGCAATGGAATTCTTGAAAAAACACATGTTGCCCACTAAAAACAACGAAGAATTCCTATTTTCAATGGACAAATAAAAACAACAAACTATGAACAACCCTATTATAGATATAGAATCGAAAATAGAAAGTTTTACAACAGAGTTGATACAATTTTGCAAACCTTTAATGCTAAACAAAAAGTATTCTTCGGCAGTATCGCAACTGCTAAACTGCGAAAGCAATATAAGAATGACTATAGAGTTTGCAAAAACTGTTGAAACATCGAAGGAATGCTACGAAAAATTAATGCTTACCAAAGAAGAATTGCAACTGATGGATTATTTTTTAAAGTCGCTACAAAATTACGATAACGAAACAGTAACGAATCTTCTTGGCAAAACAGCTGAAATTTTATCAGACATTGAACCTTTGATATCCAATATAAAGAGCGAAGAATAAAAGTTCGATACATTATATTTATTTTTGGAAAGAGTTTATTTATACAATATAGATAATTTATAATACCACGTTTCAAATACTTTTTGAAATTGTGGTATTATTTTATTCTTATCTTTGCCACCATATTATTTACTATAGGCAATTTCTAAAAATTGCTTTATCGGTGATTTGTGGAATTTTACTAGAAATTCTTTTGATTGAGCATAGCTGGCTATGCGATTGAAAAAGAAATAGAAATATTTCAAGAAAAAACACAACGTTGCGATTAAGCGAGTAAAGAGCAATGCCTAAGCATTAGCTATTTCGAGCGATAGCAACATCGACGAAGTCAACCACGCAAAAGTTCCAAAGAATACTCCTTTGTTTATCCGAAACGTGGATTTTTTAGAACTTGCTTGTATTTTTTTTGTACAAAAGGCATTATATAAAATAATTTTTGTATATTTGCAGAGTCATTTCGACATAGAAAAGACTTTTAAGTAGTTAATAATTAATGTCTAATCCAAAAGCAAACAATCTGATGGAAAAGAGAATTGGAACTATATCAATCGTAATAAACGATATTAGTGCTGCCAAGCACGTAAACGAAACACTTTCGATATACGGCGACTGCATTTTGGCTCGCCAAGGTTTACCTCTCCATAATAAGGGATTACATATCATCACCTTGATTATAGAATCCACTACCGATAGGATTAATGCCTTGAACGGCAAACTAGGCCGATTGCCCAACGTGGAAGTAAAAACCATAATATCAAAAACCTCGATAGAATAGCATTAAAAAGTATTTGCGGGTCTATTCGAACTTTTGTTCAAATGCAAAGGTTTATAGCATAGCAGATAATTTTGACAAATAATTTTCCACAAGACTGAGAAATAAAAAAACGCAACTATGAACATTGAAGAACGCAACAAAGTTTTTATCGATCGCGACAAATTATTCTCGCTTATCGACGGCAAAACGCCAACACAAAACGAAGTAAACGAAATTCTAAACAAAGCCATTAAACTACAAGGCTTAAACTTGGAAGAGGTAGCCACCCTTTTGCGTGTGGAAGATGTAAATACCATACACCAAATTATGGAAACAGCAAAGGTGGTAAAAGAAGAAATATACGGTAAACGTTTGGTATTATTTGCCCCTATATATACAGGCAATATTTGTGTAAATAACTGTACCTACTGCTCGTTTCGCAAAGACAACAGACTTATAAAACGCAAAATCCTTACTATGGACGAGATAGCTCAAGAAACCAGAGCTTTGCTCCAACAAGGACACAAACGAGTTCTACTTATATGCGGCGAAAATAACAAAAACGGCACCGACTATATGGTAGAAGCCATACGCACCACCTATGGTGTTAAAGAACGCGATGGCAAAGACTACATCCGTCGTATAAATGTGGAATTGGCTCCTATGGAAGTAGAAGACTTTGCTCGCCTACATGCCGAAAAAATAGGTACATATGTATGTTTCCAAGAAACCTACGATCCCGTACTTTACAAACGCTTTCACCCTGCCGGAACACCAAAGGCCGACTACGAATATCGCCTTACAGTAATGGATCGTGCTATGGAAGGTGGCGTAAACGACGTAGGAATAGGTGCCTTATTTGGACTTGGCGATTATCGCTTTGAAGTATTGGCCATGATGGAACATGCGGCACACTTAGAACGTTGTTACGGTTGCGGCCCACACACCGTATCGGTACCTCGCATGGAACCCGCCGTAGGTGCTCCCGATGCCGAAAATGTCCCCAATCCGGTAAACGACGATGACTTTAAGAAAATAGTAGCTATCATACGTATTGCATTGCCATATACAGGTATAATACTATCCACTCGCGAAAATGCCACAATGCGAAACGAACTTATCAACTATGGTGTAAGCCAAATAAGTGCAGGTAGCAAAACAAATCCAGGCTCGTATGCCCACGACGAAGACCACACCGGAAGTCAATTCGCTTTGGGAGACCACCGCGATTTGGAAGAAGTAATAACATCGTTTGTAGAAGAGGGATATATTCCATCATTCTGCACAGGATGCTACAGACACGGACGTGTGGGCAACGACTTCATGGACCTTGCTAAACCGGGATTGATAAAACAATTCTGCTTGCCAAACGCCATGTTTACTTTCAAAGAATATTTAGAAGACTTTGCTTCGCCCGAACTTAGAGAAAAAGGTACGGCACTGATAAAAGAAATGCTTAAAACAGTAGAACATCAAAACCTTGTACCAAAAATAGAAGATAATCTCAATAAAATATCTCAAGGCGAACGAGACCTATACTTCTAAAAAACAAAACTCCCAAGCAAATATAAATCTTGGGAGTTTTTTTTAGAACAACAATAATAATCCGACAGTAAATATTAATAGAACCTCTACCCTACTATTGTCTGATTTTTCCTCGCGAGGAAGTATTATCGTCCACGCGATGTTGTCGGAAAAAGATCACGAGGAAAATTCAACGAGGTCGGGAGGAAAATTTATATTCAAATGTAACGACTTCAAAACAATTATACACCAACATAAAAGTACTCGGGATCAGGTTTTAAAGCGCAACAAAAACAGACATATCAAAGTATGCCACAATAATCACAACACCACTCATAAATGGAAAAGAATTAAGAACAGAAAATTAAAAATTATAACTATGCGACTTAAGACCCTTAAGTATTATGGTTAGACATCGTAACTATGGGGTTTAGAGTAGCTAAACCGCAGGTTGGGGATAAGCAAGCGTGATGTAAATACATCGTCAATCAAACTAAAAAAGGAAATAAAAAAAGGGCAAGCTACTTATATCGCACCGCTACAACCAAACACCCTTGCTGTATTCCTACCCTGGGGGATTCAATGGGAGCTGGTCGTACAAGACTTACCCAATTGCAAAGGTACTACTTTTTTTCGATATAACAAGCCTTTTGAGACAAAAAAAAGAACAAAAAATCATATAATCCTAAAAATCAAAGACATTGAAAAGCGAAAAAAATTTCATATTTAAGCAACAAAATAATACAAAAGTGATGAAATAAGCAGCGAAAATCGTTTTTTTGAATACTTTTTGCTACAGAAAATATCATAACGCAAATAAAACTCTGAATACTTGATAATTAAAGAAAATAATAGCAAAATACCAATTAGTGCTATATTTAGCATATAAAATAAACTTTTTAGAACAAATCTTCGGTAATTTTTCAAGCTATAAACAAATTCATCAAAGAAAAAAAACAAAACTTAACCTCATGAAATAAAGCGAAATAAAAGAAGTGATAAAAATTTTTCTTGCACAGTTTCGGAAAAGGTAGTATCTTTGCAAAGTAATATCAAAATAATATCACTTTAATAACACATAAAAATAAAGAACAATGAACACAGAAAACACAAACAAAACAGAAACAAGAGAACGAGTAAAAAATCCTACAATCTTAAACAATGGTTTCGTTCATATTTTAGTAAACATCGTATTGGGACTAGCGAGCTTTTTCTCGTTCGTTTGCTTTGAGATGTATGGAACAGGAATACTAATAGTAATAGCTATAGTGTTACTCATACTATGGACTATCCACTTTATTGGTTTCAAACTGCTTCAACCCAACCAAGCCGGTATCTTTACCTTCTTTGGCAAATATGTAGGCACCGTAAAAGAAAACGGTTTCTTTTGGTTCAACCCATTCTTCGCATGCAAGAAACTTTATCTTCGCATAAGCAACATGGACGTTGAACCCATAAAGGTGAACGACAAAAAGGGCAACCCCATAATGATTGGCCTTATAGTGGTTTGGAAGATAAAAGACACCTACAAAGCATGTTTCGAAGTGTCGTACGCTAGCACTGCTGCAGGCAAAAACACTATCGACTTGCGTAAGTTCGATGGTTTTGTACGCGTACAAAGTGATGCTGCCTTGCGTAAAGTGGCAGGAATGTTTGCCTACGACAATATTGATGGCGACCCCAATGAGATAACCCTACGCTCGGGTGGCGACGAGATAAACGAACGCTTGGAAGAAGAACTTCGCGGACACCTTGCCATTGCCGGTAT
>JAFZFU010000125.1 GCA_017555745.1 Bacteroidales bacterium | reverse complement strand
GGTATCATCATTGAACAGTTCTTTGTCCAATTCCTCCTCTGCAAAATGAGAATCTATACGTGCTTCAAATTTCACCATGTAAGAGGTATCTTCGGTTTCCATGGGTACTACAAAAATAGGCGTTCCATCAGGTTTCACTATTTTTTGCATGTGATCCTTGTGACCCTCTGGATACGTTTCTTTGAACAATTCTTTCAATTCTTCCGATAGATTATCATAGCTGATCATCAGCTTCTTCTTACGATTATCATGTCTATTCATCCCTATTTATTTTTTTGCAATGTTAACAAGATTATTTGAATGATACAAGTTTTTTGTTAGTTTTTTTCGTATTTTTCTTTTAATATATTGATTATAAGTATCAAATTTATTCATTATCTACTCTTAGGTTATATAGTACAAATTTTTGGCGTTCTACCGAGTTTGCACCCATATAAAAACGCAACACATCGGCCGATGGAAAGTCCTTATCAAGTATTACCGGGTCCAAACGCATATCCTTGCCTATGAAGTTACGAAACTCGTCGGGAGAGATTTCTCCTAGCCCTTTAAAACGGGTTATCTCGGCATTCGATATAGTGTTTATCGCTTCTATACGTTCTTCTTCGGTATAACAATACATTGTTTTTTGTTTGTTTCGCACACGGAACAGCGGGGTTTGCAATATATAAACATGTCCCGTTTTTACCAAATCGGGGTAAAACTGCAAAAAGAACGTAAGCAACAACATACGTATATGCATACCATCGACATCGGCATCGGTGGCTATAACAATGTTGTTATACCTAAGGTTTTCCAATCCATCATCAATATTTAAAGCACTATGCAATAGGTTGTATTCTTGATTTTTAAAAACCTTTACCAATTCTTTGTTGTAACTATTGAAAGGTTTTCCTCTTAAACTAAATACAGCCTGAGTGTTCACATCTCGGCTTTTGGTAATAGATCCGCTTGCCGAATCACCCTCGGTTATAAACAATGTGGTGGCCAATCGTTGTTCGTGATTGGTGTTGTAATGCACACGACAATCGCGCAACTTACGATTGTTGAGACTGGCTTTTTTATTAGCCTCTTTAGTCAGTTTCTTTATACCTGCTATATCTTTTCGCTCTTTTTCCGATTGCATTATTTTGGCTTGCAAAGCCTCGGCCGTTTGCGAATTGATATGCAAATAATTGTCTAAATTACGTGTTATTATATCGCTTATGTAGTTTCGTACCGTAGGGCTATTGTTGGATTTACCATCGCGGCTCGGCTCCATATATGTGGAGCTAAAGTTGGTTTTGGTCTGGTTTTTAAACTCCGGATCTTGTACTCTTATACTCAAAGCACATAGTATATTTTGACGAACATCACCTGGGTCGTAGTCCTTCTTATAAAACTCGCGTATGGTTTTTACTATAGCCTCGCGAAACGCAGCCTGATGGGTACCGCCATCGGGTGTGTATTGTCCGTTTACAAACGAGTAATACTCCTCTTTTGAATATTGGTTTTCCACGTGAGTAAAAGCAACATCAAAATCGCCTTCTTTTATATGTATTATAGGATATAGTCGCTCACCGTCCATATTATTTTCGAGCAAATCTACAAGACCATTTTTCGAATAATATCGTTGGCCATTGTATCGCAACGTAAGTCCATGGTTAAGATAAGCATAATTCCATATCGATTTTTCTATATAATCGTTGATAAAATGATAGTCGCCAAAACATTTTGCGTCCGGCACAAACTCTACCATTGTACCATTTTCTTCGGTCGATGGTTGTATATCGCTTTCCTCGATAAGTTTTCCTTCGGCAAAAATTGCTATTTTGGTTTGTCCGTCTCGCACCGATTGTATTCTAAAATGCGACGACAAAGCATTTACTGCCTTTGTACCAACCCCATTTAGCCCAATCGACTTCTGAAACACTTTATTATCGTATTTTCCACCGGTATTCAATCTCGACACTGCTGTTACCAAACTACCAAACGGTATACCTCTACCATAGTCTCGAATGGTCACCTTCTTCCCGGCAAAATCCACCGTTACTTCTATCGTTTTGCCATAGCCCATTGTAAACTCGTCGATAGCATTATCTATTACCTCTTTTATAAGAACATATATACCATCGTCGTGCGAGGCACCATTACCCAATTTGCCGATATACATTGTAGGTCTAAGCCTCAAATGTTCCATATCTTCCAAATGGATTATGGCACTTTCGTCGTAATTGCTTTTTTGTACTATTTCTGTTTCTTCCATAATGGGCTAATATTTTGATAGTTTATATTTCTGTAATCATTTATTCGATGTGCAAAATTACGTAATAAATACTACTTTATTTTATTCTGCCGAAAATATTTTTTCAACACCTCGCTTTTGAAAACTCAATAAGCCGAAATATTTCATCGACATGACATGTGTCTCAAAAGGATTTTAGCGGATACTTCGCCGATTTATACACCGGCTGACGCTTGTGCTCAGCTTACGCTTCGCAGACTTTTTAGGGACAACAGTCAACGGACAACAGACAACGGAGGGCCAGCGCATTACCACAGTTAGTAGTGAGCTGTGAGCCATGAGCTGTGAGCTATGAGCTATGAGCTATGAGCTGTGAGGATAGAGAGGATAGAGAGTGACTGAGCTTTGAGCCGACTCGCCCTATCCGTAGTTCCATAATTCCGTAATTCCTGCGAAGCTCCACCGGCTACCGCCCTCCGTAGTCCGTTGTCTCGCGTAGCCATAGTCCGTTGTCCGGCGTAGCCAAAACCCAGTGAGTTACGACCCCAAAGTGCCATACTTTTGACCTGTAAACCCCATGGTTTTGACCCCGAAGTGCGATACTTTTAACCCCTAAGTGTGGTAGTTTTATTTCCTAAGGCGGCAGTATCGCCTGTCCGTTCGAAGTAGCATCGGGTGTGGTGGCGGATAGTGTTGCCGTCAGTGTGGGTTGCAAGCTGTAGTATACACATCGTGGATTGATAACCGTTTTGCACAACAGACCTATGCGTTGTGCCATGTCTTTTATGTATAGGTAGCTGT
>JAFZFU010000124.1 GCA_017555745.1 Bacteroidales bacterium | reverse complement strand
CGTATGTTTACCTCGGCAAACAAAGGACTGTTTTTCTGTATATTTTCCATCTTTGCTATCTCTTTTTATTCTTACTTTTGAGATTGCAAAGTTACTAACTCTAAATTTTCCTCACAAGACGGCTTTCACCGTAAGGTTACAGTTTATTTCATATAAGGTATAAAACTTGGAGCTACGTGGTATAAACTTTGGTACAGTGTGGTAGACACCTTAGTTTCCCAAAGTCTTTGGGACGGTGTGCGAAAGTCTTTGGGGCGATTCCCCAAAGACTTTGGGAAGCACCCCCAAAGACTTTGGGGAATTATCTATTAAACTATAGAATTTCAAGGTTTATACCTGGTCTCTCCGGCCTCTCCTAAATCCTCCCCTGAAGGGAAGGACTTTTGGGACTTTTTTATCCGTAAAATTCCTTATACCACTCTGCAAAACGTCTTAGTCCTTCACGTAATGATGTTGATGGCTTAAAGCCGAAGTGTCGGCAAAGGTGATAGGCACATCACCGGCTTGCATTGGCACCAACTCTTTGTGTGCTTCGAAGTCGTAATCCTGTGGCAATACCTTTGCTATAATTAGTTCTTCTTGCAGTATCTGCACGAAATCCAATAGGTTTTCGGGATTACTATTACCTATATTATATACTGCGTATGGCGGTTCGGGCAAGCCATCTTCGCCAATATGGCGTTCGGGTGCTTTCTGCATCACTCGTTGCACACCTTCCACAATATCGTCAACGTATGTGAAATCACGCTTGCAGTTGCCATAGTTGAAAATCTGAATCTTTTCGCCACGTATCAGCTTATCGGTGAAACCGAAATACGCCATGTCGGGTCGTCCTGCCGGACCATAAACGGTAAAGAATCGCAAGCCTGTACTCGGAATATTATATAGCTTGCTGTACGAGTGTGCCAAAAGCTCGTTGCTCTTTTTGGTTGCTGCATAAAGACTTACAGGGTTATCAACTTTATCGTCGGTGGAATAAGGCACTTTTTTGTTGCTACCATACACCGAACTCGACGAAGCATAAACAAGATGTTGCACCCCACGTCTGCCACCATCATAGCTATGACGGCACGCCTCCAAAATATTGTAGAAACCAATGATATTGCTTTCTATGTACGCATCGGGGTTGGTGATAGAGTATCGCACACCGGCCTGGGCAGCAAGGTTTACCACTATTTCGAAGTCGTTATTGGCAAACAACTCATCAATCAAAGCCTTATCGGCCAAATTGCCTTTAACGAAAGTATATTTATTAGCAAGCTGTTGTTTGGCAATAGTCTCCAATCTTTCAAGGCGATATTCTTTTAGTCGAACATCGTAGTAATCGTTTACGCTGTCTAACCCCACTATTTCCACGTTGCTTTCGGTAGTAAGCATACGTTCCACAAGGTTAGAACCAATAAATCCGGCACTGCCGGTGATAAGTATTTTCATGATGAGAAAAGGAATTTTTAATTGTTAAGCATCTGAATTTATAAAAGTAGCCAAACAGCTATTTCTTCAGAAATTTGTCATCGGGTGTATTTAGCAATATATTGCGTTTTTCTGTCTGCGATAATGCTTTTGTGCTTAAATTGTATTTTTTTGAACGTTCGTAATATTCTTCAACTGTGCAAATATATCGAGCAGGATTGCCACCTACAACGGTTCCGGGAGATACTGATTTTGTAACTATTGAACCGGCTGCTACCAATGCACCACGTCCAATTGTTACGCCAGGCATAATTTGAGAATGTGCACCTATGTAAGCCCAATCTTCTATAACTACTTTGCCAAAAACATCAAAATCAGGATACTTTTCTCGAACAGCATCCCCCCCCATGAGTGTGTATAGATACACCTCTTGTTACCTGAACATTATTTCCAATGGTTATAAGATATGGCTCAGAAGACCAATTTCGAGTATTAATCAAACAATTTTTCCCTATTTTTACTCCTATATGTCGTGCATATTCTTCTGGAGAAGCAATAAATTTCCAATAAAACAAACTTATTTTTCTAAAAAATCTTTTCATTGTTATATGTTTAAATTATTTGTTTCCATTGATTTAATACTGAACCTTTTGAAAATAATAGGGTTGCTTTTGCTTTAGATGATATTCCCATTTCTTTTATTTTTTCATCTGAGAGACTTGCCAATGAAATTAATGATTTTTTTATTGATACCGAATCGTCAAAATCACATAAAAAACCATTAGAACTATCGACCAACACATCATAGTCTGACACGCGAGTCATAACAATGGGTTTACCTAGCATCATTCCTTCACATATTGAATTTGGTAGTCCTTCCGACGTACTAAATAACCCAACTGCATCAGCCTCGTTGATTTTATTTATTATGTCTTTTGTTGCATCATGCAATGTAATTACATCATTTATTTTTTTGCTATCTATAAAAGCAATCATTTCGTTATAGCAAACTTTTCCATCATCAATATTTCCATACCAATCAATATGCAAAAGACTTTGTTCTTCAGCATTCATCAACGATAATGCTTCGAGCAAACGCAGAGGATTTTTTACTGCACGATATGATGCAGGAATTATGATATGTATCTTTCTGTTGTTTCGAAATGAATAATTTGATGTTATATTAGGTAAATCAACAATATTATATATCGTAGTAAGTTTTGAAGCTAAATGAGGAAAATGTCCTGCAAAAACGTGTTTTGCATTGTCGGAATTAGAAACTTTTACATCACAATACTTTTCAAAAAAGGTATAAAAACGTTCTCTTGGAGCAAGAAATAGACTATCGCGATTGTTCCGGATACCCGTAATAGCTCTATGTGAAGTGGCTTTCTTTTTGGCATAAAAGCAATTGATAAAATTATAGGTACTTAAAAAAGAAATAACGGTATCATATTTTTCCTTTTTTAAAATCCTACGTATCAATAGCGTTTTTCTTGGTATATTCAGTTTAAGCAACGACGATATTTTATTTTCCTTTATTCTGATAACTGGTATATTTACTTCTTCCAAATCTTTTAAAAAGAAATCACTATTTCCACTCGATAAATAAGTAACATCATACCCATCTATTTTTAGTAGCCGAGCAATAATCACCATTTGGCGTTCGGCACCTCCTGATCTTAAGCCACCTAAGAAAAGTATTTTTTTCATTTCTAAGTTATTTTATAAGATTTTCGACCATCCATCCCTGTGGATTGAAAGCACCGGGATGAAATTCCATATCACTAGTGTAGTAGCCTTCGCAACTATCATAACCATGCATAGCAAAGCCATACGAAATTTCCACAATTAATGGTATACCATTTTGAAATATAAAATCATATGCAGTACATTGCGATTCTATCTTCTTTTCTGTTTCAAAAGCAATACGAACACAATTTTCGGTATGTGTATCTCTTTCATAAATAATATTTCCACTTCCACTGGCACGAAAATCACCTTTGCGAACCATTCGTTTAAGATAAAAGGCTTTATCTTCTATAACCACTATGCGAATATCATAACTATTATTTTCTATAAAGTCTTGGAAATATGCATATCCTTTTTCGTT
>JAFZFU010000123.1 GCA_017555745.1 Bacteroidales bacterium | reverse complement strand
GCGTTTGCCCTGTCCCGTTTTACAACGATAACATCAAGGAATATCAGCGTTACATCAAGCAATTTCGGAGGCTGTGGCTTTGCCGGAATTACGGAATCATGGAGGCTTCGCCCTCTCACAGCTCATTATATCGCGAAAATAGTTCGTAAATTGCGAAAAACGCGAAAACTCTTTCTGCTACGCAAAAAGTAGGGCGACAGTACTCGTAGTCTCGTAGTCTTGTAGTCTGCGAAGCATAAGCTGAGCATAAACACGCCGGTTTAGGCATCAAAACTATGTGGTTTAGGGGTCGTAACTCCCATGGTTTTGACCCGTAAGTGCCATACTTTTGACCCAGAAGTTACATGGTTTTGGGAGCGGAATTACGTATTAACGGAATCACGGAGGCTTTGCCCTCTCACAACTCATTGCTCACTGAATCATGCGGTAGCCTCCGTTGTCTGTTGCCCTAAAAAAAACGGAAAACTTGTTACAATACGGATATTTTTTGTACATTTGCAAGTTGTAAATATATACTATAGTATTAGGTAAACGATTAAAAATCAACAGTGATGAAGAGATATATTGCTATTGCACTACTAATGGTGGTGTTTAAAATGTCATTTTCGCAACAGTATTTCGATACTTTGCAGCTTAGGAAGAGTGTTGCTTTTATGTCCGACGACGATAAAATGGGCCGTATGCCCGATAGCGAAGGCAGCAATGCCGTTGCCTCGTTTATAGTGGATGAATTTAAACAAGCCGGGCTTAAGTTGTTGTGCAACGAGGGATATCAACCTTTTACCTATTACAAGGGTTGGAAGATGGGCGATACCAATATGGCAATGTTTGACGGCGAGCCGCTACAATGCTTTACCGATTATGCTCCGGCATGTTATTTTAATACCTCTATGGCAACACTTAATGCCGATGTGGTGGCTGTGGGCAACGGCAAAAATGTGGACTGGAGCAAGTGTGAGGGCAAATGGGTGTTGCTGATGCCCGGCCCCGACGACAGGCACCCTTCGTTGGCGCGCAATGCCATAAAGAACGGGGCAGGCGGTGTAATAATAGTGGATGCTGCCAAGGCTCCGAAATACGATTACTATAATGCCTTGGGTGTAAGTGCCAATAAGGTGTTGACATTGGGTCCGGTGGTTAAAGTGTCGGAGGCAGTGCTTGAACGCATGTTGGCAAAAGCAAATATGGATGTAGACAAATTGCGAAACAATATAAAGAAGGATAAAGATATGGTGTTGCCGTTGGGTATACGCTTCGAGGCTACCACCAACTTTTATCGTAATGAGGTTAATGCCAAAAATGTGGTGGCGCTGTTGGAAGGTAGCGATCCTGTGCTAAAGAACGAGTATATAGTGGTGGGAGCACATTACGACCATGTGGGCTATGTGGAAAAGCCAAGTGCCAAAACCGGCAAGTTGCGCACATATATTTACAATGGTGCCGACGATAATGCTTCGGGTACAGTGGGCATGGTGGAGTTGGCCAAGAAATATGCTTCGCAACAAATGCGCCCGAAACGGTCTATTATCTTTGTGGCTTTCGATGCTGAAGAGGAAGGCTTGTTGGGCTCGGATAGCTTTTTCGACCAATGTATCGCCATCGACACTTCGATGGTTAAGGCTATGGTAAACTTGGATATGATAGGTCGCTACAATCCCGAAAAGGGACTGAAGATAATAGGTGCCAACAGTTCTAAAGAGGGTGTGGACCTTGTAAAGAAACTTACCAAAAAGGCTGATATAAAGGTGAAATGTGAACAAAAGACATTGTTGTTTTCGGCATCGGACCATATCAATTTTTATAGGTACGGCATACCGGTATTCTTTTTCAATACCGATACTCATAAGGACTACCATCGTGTTTCCGACGAGGTGCAAAAGATAGACTTTAAGCACATGCAGCAGATACTTATAATAGCCGACGAGCTTATAGACAACTTGGCCAACCGTAAGAAAAACCTCAGATATGTGAAGATATAACGCAAATCACACAAAAGTTCTTTTATTTCATGATAATATATCATAGAATGTGGAATTTTTAGAAGATGCCAAAATAAAAAACCTCGACGAACGGCGCCGTTCGTCGAGGTTTTTGTTTTATACCGTCTCGGTATCTGTATTATTGTACTTTGGCCGGCTTAAAGATGTTGATGGCATAGAATGCCACAAACAACAAGGTCATCATTATATCGCCCACGCCTATGTAGGCCTTGCCTAAGAATGCCGTTAGCAACAGCATCATAAGTTGTGCCAATGTGTAGCAGTGAAAACCTGTTTTACGCATTTTCCACATCATTATAACTCCTGCCAACGACATAGCGCTAAACAATGCCAACAATAGATAATGATATTGAGGAATGTTTAAGAAACTTCTCATTATATCGTTCATCACTTCGGCGTCGAACCCTTCCATTTGCGAGTATACAGCCATCAGTTCGTCGGGTAGTTGGTTGTTGTTGGTTTGCCATATCGACGACATTATAGGGTGTGTTAATCCCCACAATAGGTTTACCAATATGCCCCATCCCGAACCTATCATGCTTAGTATAAGCACAAAGGTCATGCCTCCTGTGCGTTTGGCAGGGGTAGGGGTATTGCTTGTTTGGTTGTCTGCCACTTCGGTGGTTTCGTTATACTCTTGGTATTCTTGTTTGTTATCGTTTTCCATATTTTATAGTTGTTAGTTATATCATGCCTACTTTTTTAAGCTCTTCTTCCATTTCTTTTTGCAGTTTTATGGCTTCGTTGCGGGCACATTCTGCAAAGTCTTCGCCTTTAGAAGCATATATTATACCTCTGGATGAGTTTACCAATAGTCCGCATTCGGGAGTGATACCATATTTGCACACTTCTTGTAGGCTGCCGCCTTGTGCTCCAACGCCCGGAACAAGTAGGAAACTATCGGGTACTATGTTGCGTATTTGTGTAAGCATATCGGCTTTGGTAGCACCTACCACATACATCATATTGTCGGCATTGCCCCATTTTTTAGATGTTTCAAGCACTGTTTCGAATAGTTTTTTGCCTGTATCTTTGTCTTCGATAAATTGAAAATCGAAAGCACCTTTGTTTGATGTCAAAGCCAAAAGTATTACCCATTTTCCTTCGGAGGTGGTAAATGGCACTACCGAGTCTTCGCCCATATATGGTGCTATGGTCATCGAGTCGAAGTTGAAATCGCCTTCGGGCGACAAGAATGCTTTGGAATATTGTTGCGAAGTGTTGCCTATATCGCCACGTTTGGCATCGGCTATAGTGAATGCCTTAGTGGATTGTTGGCGTATGTATTCCATTGTTTTCTTTAATGATATCAATCCGTTGATACCCATCGATTCGTAAAAAGCCAAGTTGGGTTTATAGGCCACTGCCACATCGATGGTGGCGTCGATTATGGCTTTGTTGAATGCAAATACAGGGTCGGTTTCCGACAATAAGTGTTCGGGAATCTTTTTCAAATCGGTATCTAAACCAACGCATAAGAAAGAGCGTTTTGCTTTTATAAGTTCAATAAGTTCTTTACGTGTCATTGTGATATATTTTTATTTGATTATTTAAATCGTATTACGTCTATAAGTCTTACTCCGTCGAGCCATACTGCAATGCATCCCACTATGCCTTGTGCTTCGCTCCATTGCGATATAGGTTGCAGTGTGGTGTCGTTTACTATTTCGAAGTATTCGGGTTCAAATACTCCAAATCCGTTTAAGGTATCTGTTACATATTGTTTTACCTCTTCTATTGTTTGGCTTTTGCTGTTGTAGACGGCAGTTTTTAGGGTGGCATATATTTGAGGTGCTATCTTTCGTGCTTGGTCGGACAAACGCATATTGCGGCTGCTCAAAGCCAAACCATCATCGGCGCGCACTATAGGGCACGGTACTATTTGCAAGGGTAGTTGAAGTTGTTCTACCAAGCGGCGTATGATGGCCAATTGTTGGAAATCTTTTTCGCCAAAGAATGCTTTCATCGGTTGCACTATCTCGAACAAGCGGCGTACCACTACAGCCACACCCGAAAAGTGTCCGGGACGACGAGGCCCTTCCATTACGGCTTCCAATTCGCCAAAGTCGTAGGTTTCGTTTACCGGTTCTGGATACATCTCCTCTACCGATGGTGCCAACACCATGTCGCAACCTACTGTTTCCAACTTTTCGCAATCGGCTTCTAATGTGCGAGGGTAGGTACGTAGGTCTTCGGCATTGTTGAACTGAATAGGGTTTACAAATATGCTTACCACCACCACGTCACAGTGCTTTTTGGCACTACGTATAAGCGATAGATGACCTTCGTGCAAAGCTCCCATTGTGGGTACAAGTCCAACGGTTTTGCCATTACTTTTGGCAGTGTTTACTGCATTTTGCAGCGATTTTATCGTAGAAAATACTTCCATTTAAATCAATATATTTTTATCTTTAATATCTGAATAATAAATTGTTGCAAAAGTATATACATAGCCTATTCTTTTGCATATTGTTAGGCAAAGGTACGTATTTATTTTGATATGGATACGTTTTGTCCTAAATATTGCAGTAAATATTTTCGTCGCGACGTTGTTCTTTCGCCATCGTGAGTCGGTTTTGGGCTGTATATGGGCTCCGAATTGACGGTATATCGTCGTGCCGCCGATACCCTATTGTCAGACAAACGACAATAGGGTGTGAATAAAATGATACCCTGTCGATATTCTTTAAGGCGTTTATGCAAAAATAGCTTTGCGGCTACTTTGCCGAATGCCTATTGGTGCAGTAGTCCCAAAAAATATGCCAGAAAGCAAAAAACTATATGCAGACACAAAATATTTTTATGGAAATGTCGTTATCATCACTTTAAATGCACAGAATATGTTTTAATGATGAAAGTATTTGGACATAAAATAATATATGCAGTTGTAATATTGCTTGTTGCAATGGTTGTTCCTTTTGTTGCTAAGGGGCAGAGTGATGGCGATATACAAAGTGCCGAATATTTTTTTCGCAACAAGGAGTACGACAAGGCTGCCGAACTATATGAGCGATTGCTCGACAAGTCGCAGAATAAGTTTTACTATCAGCAGTTGCTTACCTCATATATAGAACTCAACCGCTATCGCGATGCACAAAAATTGGTTGAACAACAGATGAAACGTGAGCCACGCAATATAGCGTTGTATGTAGATTTGGGTTATGTGTATCAGCGAGATGGCAAGAAGAGTAAGGCCGAAAAAACATATCTTAAAGCCATAGAGAAAGTAAACCCCGATGTTCAGCAAACGTCGTTGTTGTCGTCGGCTTTCGAAAATCGCGAATTGTACAATATGGCTATAGAGGTGTATTTAGAAGCACGAAGAAAGATAAACAATAAACAGTTTTTTGTGTTTGAGTTGGCAACGTTATACGAAAAAAGTGGCAACTATGATGCTATGATGACCGAATATCTCGACTATTTGGAGGCTGTGCCGGGCATGAAAACACAGATGCAGGTGTTTTTGCAACGTTCGCTATCGCAAACGGACAATCCTTCGCTCGAAGAAAGTTTGCGTAAAGCATTGGTGTCACGTTTACAAAAGTCGCCCAATAATGCTGCATTGTTGGAAATGATGATATGGTTTTCGGTGCAGATGAAAGATTTTGATTTTGCCCTTAAACAAGCCAAAGCGGTGGATATGCGTTGGCCCGATGGCAATGCCGAGCAGGTATATAAGGTGGCCGAGATAGCCACCACAAACCAATCTTACGATGTGGCAGAACAAGGCTATAAATACATAGTGGGCAAAGGCAAGGATAACCCTTATTACATACAGGCCAAGGTGCGTATGTTGGAAGTGAAATTCAATAAGATAAACAAAAACTATAGTATGTCGGCTTCGGATATGGCCGAGTTGATAGGCGCATACGAACAAACACTGAACGAATTGGGCAAAACACCACAAACCATACCCATTATGCGCCACTACGCCAATGTATTGGCCTTTTATGCCTACGATGTGCAAAAGGCAGCCGATGTGTTATATGACGTGTTGGATATGAAGGGCGCCAACAAGAAAGACATAGATGCCGCAAAATTGGAGTTGGCCGATGTGTTGACCTTTGGTGGCGAAATGTGGGAATCGGCATTGCTGTATATGCAAGTTGAAAAAGCCAATAAAAACGATGTAATAGGAGCCATGGCGAA
This sequence comes from Bacteroidales bacterium, assembly GCA_017555745.1. Classification (GTDB taxonomy): domain Bacteria; phylum Bacteroidota; class Bacteroidia; order Bacteroidales; family P3; genus HGM05376. The sequence continues at coordinate 20,954 of JAFZFU010000123.1, read as the reverse complement.
ACTGAAAAATGCCACATTGTCGTATTATAAAGGTGATTTTGAGTGGGCCAAAAGTCAACTTGATGTGCTTAGGGCTTCCACTTCGAAGTTGGTGGCCAACGATGCCATGCAACTCTCGTTGCTGATAAGCGATAATATGGAGGATGACAGCACCTTTGTATCGCTCGAATATTTTGCCAAAGCCGATTTGCTGATATATCAAAACAAATACGACGAGGCTTGGGGCTATTTTGATTCCATATTGGCCATAAACCTTTCGCATGCCTTGTTTGACGAGATACTGATGCGTAAGGCTCAGATATCGCTTAAGCGAAACGACTTTGTAACTGCCGACTCGCTACTGCAAAAAGTGGTGGACTTTTATGGTAGCGATATATTGGCCGACGATGCTTTGTTTTTGCTCGCCGACGTAAACGAAAATAAACTTGGCAACACCGATAAGGCTCGTGCTTGTTACGAAAAGATAATGATAGACTATTCGTCGAGCCTATACGTGGTGGAAGCACGTAAGAGATATAACAAACTGAAAACGATAAATAAATAACGACAACTAATAGTTAATTGATTATGAATTTAAATGAGATTTTATTCTTTGGAGGGTTCTTGGTATTGGTAACCCTTATGTTAGTCCTCGATTTGGGGGTGTTTCACAAAAAAGACCATGTAATATCGTTTAAGGAAGCTACCGCATGGACCGTTGTGTGGATAACTTTGGCATTGATATTTGCTGTGGTAATCTATTTTTGTGCCGAGTGGATACATGGTATCGACAGTATGGAGAAATTGCAGACCATTAATGTTAAGCATGGTCACAATTTGGTGTTTGATAGTGCGTTGGGCTTCGAGGCTAATCTCGAAATCTATCGCAAGACCCTTACATTGGAATATCTTACAGGTTATCTGCTCGAAAAAGCTTTGTCTATCGACAATATCTTTGTAATGATAATGATATTTATCAGTTTTGGCATCGACCAAAAGTATTACCACCGTGTGTTGTTTTGGGGTATTATAGGTGCCATAGTGCTTAGATTTATATTTATATTTGCTTCGGCAGCTCTTATACAACGCTTTTCGTGGATATTGGCAGTCTTTGGTGGTATACTTATCATATCGGGTATCAAGATGTTTTTCGACAAAAACGACGAAAAGATCGATACCGAAAAGCATCCTATGGTACGCTTTTGTTCCAAGCATTTCCGTTTGTTGCCTCAAGGGCACGGCCACGATTTCTTCTGCCGAATTGATGGCAAAAGATACATCACTCCGTTATTTATAGTGTTGTTGGTAATAGAGTTTTCGGATGTTATATTTGCAGTAGACTCTATTCCGGCTGTCTTCTCCATCACTCAAGATCCATTCATGGTATTCTTCTCTAACATATTTGCTATATTAGGATTGCGTTCGTTGTTCTTTATGCTTTCCAATGTTATGAATATGTTCTGGACATTGAAATATGGTCTTGGAGTATTACTTACTTTTATAGGAACCAAGATGTTGCTACACACCTTCTGGCATATCGAGATAGGAACAGGTATGTCGTTATTAATAATTGCAGGTATACTTGTACTTAGCGTAGTGTTGTCGCTCGTTTTTCCAAAAAAAGAAAAAGTAATGAATTAGGAATATGAAATCATAGTTTGGGAATGAGGGGGAGTGAAAGAATTATTCCTCATTCCTAATCGATGACAACTAACTATAATAACTCCTTATGAAATATCCAAATATACCCAAACTGAAATATACCGACACAGGAAACTTCTTTCTTATAGCAGGCCCCTGTGTGATAGAAGATAAGGTTATACCTATCGAGATAGTGGAACGCTTGATAGATATCACCGATCGTTTGCAGATACCTTTTATGTTTAAAGCCTCGTATCGCAAGGCCAACCGTTCGAGAGTAGACTCTTTTACGGGTATTGGCGACTGGGAGGCATTGGAACTCCTAAAAGAGATTGGCGATAAATATAATGTACCTACGGTTAGTGACATACATACCGAAACAGAAGCCGAAACTGCCGCTCATTATGTAGATGTGTTGCAGATTCCCGCTTTTTTGTGTAGACAGACATCGTTGTTGGAGGCTGCCGCTCGTACCGGTAAAGCCGTAAACATAAAGAAAGGACAATTTTTGAGTGCTGAAGCTATGAAACACGCTGTGGATAAAGTGCGCTACTACGGTGGCGAAAATATTATGCTTACCGAGCGTGGTACGACTTTTGGCTATCAAGACCTTGTGGTAGACTATAGAGGACTGCCCACAATGAGAGAAAATAATGTGCCGGTGGTGATGGATATTACGCATTCGCTACAGCAACCCAATCAGCCTTCGGGGGTGTCGGGTGGCAATCCCGAGATGATAGAAACTATAGCACGTGCCGCTGTGGCTGTGGGTATAGATGGTATATTTATGGAAACACATCCATATCCATTATACGCCAAAAGCGATGGAGCGAATATGTTACATCTCCAATTGGCCGAAGATTTGCTGAAGAGATTGGTGGCAATACATAAAACGGTAAACTCGTTTGAAAGTAATCAATAGATAAGAAACAATAAATAACCATTAGCTATTTGACAGACTGTGGCTTTTGTCAATGGTCTGCGGTCAAAAGCCAAAATATATATAAAGATGAAACTAAACCTAACTAAACCATTAGTGTTTTTTGATTTGGAAACAACCGGTGTACAACCCGGTATCGACCATATAGTGGAAATATGCCTCCTAAAGGTGGCAGTAAACGGTGAGATAACAACTTACACACACCGCGTTAATCCGGGTATGCCTATACCACAACAGGCTATAGATGTACATGGTATCACCAACGAGATGGTAAAAGATGAGCCGTTGTTTAAACAATTGGCTCCCGAAATAGCAAACTTTATTGGCGATAGTGATTTGGCAGGTTATAACTCCAATAGATTTGATGTGCCTCTATTGGTGGAAGAGTTTTTGAGAGTGGGTATCAACTTTGAGATGACTAATCGTAAAACCATCGATGTGCAAAATATATTTCATCGTATGGAACCGCGCACTCTTAAAGCCGCTTATAAATTCTATTGTGGCAAAAAACTCGAAAATGCCCACTCTGCACTGGCTGATACTATGGCTACTTATGAGATACTATTGGCTCAGATAGAGAGATATGAAGGAGTGGAATACGAAGACTACGAAGGTAACGTTTCATGTCCGATAGTGAACGATATGAAGAAACTTCAAGAGTTTACATGTATATCGCAATGGGCCGACTTGGTAGGTCATTTGGGTATCAACGCCAAGGGTAAGGAAGTATTCAACTTCGGAAAATATAAGGGAAAAGTAGTGGAAGAAGTTTTTGAAGTGGAACCGGCATACTACGATTGGATGATGAAAGCCGACTTTCCTTTAAGTACCAAGCGCGTTATAACGGATATACGATTGAGAGGAAAATTTAAAAAATAGATTCCTGTTGCAGACCAATGAAGATAATAAGTATACAACGCCATCCGCAAACCGGCAATAAGTCGTTTGTGCTGAAGCCCGACAGTGCTTTGTTGCTAAAGGGTAATCCGTTTTTTTATCCCGATTTTAGCAACGAGATAGATTGTGAGCTTAATGTGGTGATAAAGATAAACCGATTGGGCAAGAGCATACAAGCCAAATTTGCCCACAAATATTATAGCGAAGTGGCTTTGGGTTTGAACTTCGTGGCTAAGGATTTGCAACGTCAAGCTATAGCCGATGCCATACCTCACACTTTGGCGGTAGGCTTCGACGACTCGGCAGCACTGAGTGAGTTTGTACCTTTGGCAACATTGTCGGATAAAGAAAACATTGTGTTGCAACTAAACCACAACTCGACCATTGCCACATGCGAGATCAATACACAAACACTCATACAAGATATAAATAACACTATCGAAACATTGTCGCAATATATGACCTTAAAGATAGGCGATTATATATTTACTCCCGTGCCTATTTCGCATGCCACCATCGCCATTGGCGATTGCATAGAAGGTATGATTAACGATATGTCGCTGCTTAAATGCAGAATTAAATAGTGCATTTTGTTCTATGCCACAAGATAAAACGACAGATTTCGTCTTGTGGCATAGACTAAAATGTATAAGGAAACAGTTGAATGAACAAAGTAAAAAACCTTTCGAACGCATAAGGATGAGGAATGATAATCAACTAATAGCAATAAGGGGCACTGCTATTAATATGTTGAAAAGCGTAGGAATAAAAATAAATATACAACATATATAATAAAACACGCAAAATTGAGTTATACATTTTCGGACTATTGTTTTTGAGTTTGTGGTAAATAACTCCACTGTCTCAAAAATCGTAGCTTTTAGTTTTATGCATAAAATAAAAAATAATATACAATGACATCAAATGAATTGCGACAAGAGTTTTTGCGTTTCTTCGAAAGCAAGGCTCACCATATAGTACCATCGGCTCCGATGGTGGTAAAAAATGACCCCACACTGATGTTTACCAATGCCGGTATGAATCAGTTTAAAGATATATTCTTGGGTAATGCTCCTGCAAAGTATCCACGAGTGGCCGACTCGCAGAAATGTTTGCGTGTGAGTGGTAAACACAATGACCTAGAAGAAGTGGGCCATGACACTTATCACCACACTATGTTCGAGATGCTGGGAAACTGGAGTTTTGGCGATTACTTTAAGAAAGAAGCAATAGCATGGGGTTGGGAATTTCTTACCGATGTGCTTAAGATAGATAAGAATAATTTATATGTCACTGTGTTTGGTGGCGATGATAAAGAAGGTCTTGGCAAAGATATGGAGGCCTACGAGTTTTGGAAAGAACATATAGCCGAAGATCGTATATTGCTTGGTAGCAAGAAAGATAATTTTTGGGAAATGGGCGATCAAGGTCCATGTGGTCCTTGCTCGGAAATACACGTGGATATACGCTCGAAAGAAGAAAAAGAAAAAACACCGGGAAAAGATTTGGTAAACAAAGACCATCCTCAGGTAATAGAGATTTGGAATCTTGTGTTTATGCAATACAACCGTTTGGCTAATGGCTCGTTGGTGCCTCTTCCGGCCAAACATGTGGATACCGGTATGGGATTTGAACGCCTTTGTATGGTAATGCAAGGCAAACAATCCAATTATGACACAGATGTATTTCAACCAATTATACAAGATATAGCACGTAGAGCCAATCTTCAGTATGGCAAGGATGAAAAAGCCGATGTGGCTATGCGTGTATGTGCCGACCACTTGCGTGCAGTATCGTTTTCGATAGCCGATGGTCAGTTGCCATCTAATGCTAAGGCCGGATATGTGATACGCCGCATATTGCGTCGTGCCGTGCGTTATGGCTATACTTTCCTTGGATTCAAGGAACCGTTTATTCACACTCTTGTGCCTACTTTGGTGGATCAAATGGGTGGACAATACGAAGAACTTAAAAAACAACAAGATCTGATACAACGTATTATATTGGAAGAGGAACAATCGTTTCTTCGCACATTGTCGAATGGTATAATTAAGTTCGAACGTTATATTGCTGGTGGCAAAGATAACGTGATAGATGGTGCTTTCGCATTCGAACTATTCGACACCTACGGTTTCCCAATTGACTTGACAGAACTTATGGCTAAGGAAAATGGTTGGACAGTGGATATGCAAGGTTTCCAAAAGGGATTGGAAGAACAAAAACAACGTTCGCGTGCCGCTGCAACAGTTGATACTGACGACTGGGTAGAAGTGCATGGTGGACAGGAAGAACAATTCGTTGGATACGACACTCTTTCGGCTGATGTGGAGATCCTTAAATATCGTAAGGTAAAAACCAAAGATAAAGAGTTTTATCAACTTGTATTCGATCGTACTCCATTTTATGGCGAAGGCGGTGGACAAGCCGGCGACAAAGGTTGTTTGATATGCGGCGACCAAAAGGTACAGATATTTGATGCCAAGAAAGAAAACAATCTTATAGTACATTTAGTTTCGGAGTTGCCAACTGATGTGGCTACTACTATGGTGGCTGTGGTAGACGAAAACAAACGTCGTCGTACCGAAAACAATCATACCGCTACTCACTTGTTACATAAAGCATTGCGTACAGTATTGGGTACACACGTAGAACAAAAAGGTTCATCGGTAGATGATATGCGTTTGCGTTTCGACTTTTCGCATTTTGCAAAACTTTCGCACGACGAAATACGTCAAGTAGAACGATTGGTAAACGAAGATATTCGTCGCAATATAGCATTGGAAGAGCATAGAGCCATGCCTATAGCTGAAGCTCAGAAATTGGGTGCTATGGCATTGTTTGGCGAAAAATATGGCGAAGTAGTACGTGTGGTTAAGTATGCCGATTCGGTAGAATTTTGCGGTGGTACACACGTGAGCGCAACAGGTAATATAGGTTCGTTTCGTATAGTGGCCGAAAGTGCCATAGCAGCAGGTATGCGTCGTATAGAGGCTATTACAGGTATAGAAGCTGAAAAATATACCGATGCTATGCAAGATCAAATAGAGGCCATCAAAGAAATAATGAAGAACCCCAAAGATATGTTGGCAGCCATTCAGAAACTTATGGATGAAAATGCTGCTTTGCAAAAAGATATAGCACGTCATCAACAGGAGCAGGCTATGGCTATGAAAAAGACATTTGCCGATAAATTGGCTCAAGCAGACAATCTTCTGGTAGAAAAATTGGATATGGATTTGAATTTACTCAAAGATATGCTTTTGATGTTGCGTGCCGAAAATCCTGATATGGCTATAGTACTTGGTAGTACCTTTGGAGGAAAACCTTCGCTATTGGTGGTATTGGGTCAAAACCATTTGGATGTAGGTAAAAATGCTTCAAACATAGTACGTCAAGCCGGTAAAGAAATGCAAGGTGGTGGCGGTGGACAACCTTTCTTCGCCACAGCAGGTGGAAAAAATATCGAAGGCGTGGATAAGGCTATGGAAGTAGCTCGTGAAGCCATTAAATGCTAACAATCACTGATACTATAAATCCAACGAGGGATATACTTATATGGTATGTTCCTCGTTTGTTGTTTATGTGGAAATCATAAAATGATGTATCGATGTTGGCAATTTTACCCACATCGGTTATTAGAAATATAAAGGGAAATCATCGATTCGTTTTATGGTAAAGAAATCATCATGTGCTAAAAAAGGACCTTTAAAGTGGTATTTAGGGAACATTGGAGAGCCCTTTTCTGAAGCATGCACTCTTCACCTCCAAAGAGTGCACTCTTTGAAAGAGAAAAGTATAATATTTGAAAATCAATCATTTACTATTAGGAGCAAAATCTCTTGAATTTCATTCTTTAGAAGTCCTTAGTTTAAATGTTATTAACATATATAGATATTTGAATTCTGTGCCCTTTTGAAGTTGAATTTGGCAGAGAATGTCGAAAAGAATTGACCGAATGTTATCGTTACATCTCACTATAATCTTACGAAAATTCTAACGCCCGACTTGGGTTTAATCAAAAACTGTCCAAAGTTTATCAGAGTCGGAGTAGGGGAGAGCTTCCAATTCTATAAGTTCCTTTTTTACCGGATGAATAAACGAGAGTTTGTGAGCATGTAGGCTTATCGAACCATCGGTATTGGAACGAGGGTAACCATATTTTAGGTCGCCACGTATCGGACAACCCATATCGGCTAATTGTGTACGTATCTGATGATGACGACCCGTATGCAAATGCACCTCGATAAGATTATATCCTCCACCACTTTGTCCTATAAGTTTGTATTCCAATATAGCTAATTTAGAATTGGCAGTACCTTCGGGTACTATGTATGACTTATTTTGTTTTTCGTTTCGTTTGATATACCCTACAAGTTTACCTTCGTGTTGTGGGGGTGTATTTTTGGTAATTGCCCAATATATTTTCTTTATTTCGTGATCTTTTATTTGTTTCGATAGTCTTGATAAAGCCTTATCTGTTTTGGCAAATATTACTAAGCCACTTACGGGGCGGTCGAGTCGATGTACCAGTCCGCAAAATACTTGTCCGGGTTTGTTGTACTTCTCTTTGAGGTATTCTTTTACCATGTCCACAAGACAAACATCTCCGGTTTTGTCGCCTTGCACGATTTGTGATGGTCGTTTGTTGAGTACAATTATATGGTTGTCTTCGTAAACGACTTGTTGGTCTATTGTATTGTATAGGTTATTATCCATTGTAGGTTATTTTAAAAAGGCAATTGTGGATATACCACCTCTTACGATATCTTCGAGATCGACATCAATACCTGCGCTTAAAGGAATAAAGAGGTCTACTCTGGAACCAAATTTTATAAATCCAACTTCTTGATTTTGTTTTACCACATCGCCTTCTTTGGCATAGCATACTATTCTTCGAGCCACCGCACCTGCTATCTGTCTCATAAGTATTCGTGTGCCATCCTCCATTTCTATACCTATGCTAGAGCGTTCGTTTAGTGTCGACGATTTGGGGTGTGACGCTATAAAGTAGTTCCCTTTATGATACTTTACATAGGCTACTTTGCCGGCTACCGGGTAGCGGTTTACATGGACGTTGGCAGGCGACATAAATATTGATACTTGACGACATTCGGTTTTCAGCCATTCCTTTTCGAATACATCTTCGATTACTACTATTCTTCCATCGGCGGGAGCTATTATTTCGTTGTCGTCGGTGGTGAATACACGTCGTGGTATTCTGAAAAAGCTTACAATAAGCAATGCAAATATAATCAAGGCCGCAAAAAACAAATAATGGAATATGTTGAGATGCGGCACAAACATAGCTACCAAAGCTATAAGTGCTATAGTAATTGTAAAACAGGTAAATATTATTTTTCTTCCTTCTCTGTGTATGCGCATAACTATTAATATTAATGTATTATAAGACTAAATATTTCAATAATAAATATCCCAAAAGGAATGGGGTTACCATAATCAAACTGTCGAAACGGTCAAGTAGTCCACCATGTCCGGGCATTATGTTTCCTGTATCTTTTATATCCATGCTGCGTTTGAACATCGATTCCACAAGGTCGCCCAAAGTGCCAATCACCGGCACCATTGTTGCCATCACAATCCAATCGATGGTTGCGAAAGGTGTATCAATATATGTTCCTATCAAATATCCTGCCAATATGCAGAAAGTGAATCCTCCTACAAAGCCTTCCCAACTCTTTTTGGGTGAATGGCGTTTAAAGAGGGGATGACGTCCGATACATACTCCTGTAAGGTAAGCAAAAGAGTCGCTAACCCATTGTAGTACTAGTATTCCGAGCATTACAAGAGGGGTGTAGTCGCTGATGCCGATAAATGTAGGCTTGGCCAGAAATAGTGTTGCAGCCAATGAAATGGATATGTATACAACACCACATGCGGTATAAGATATGGTTTGGAATGGATTTTCGTCACTTTTCCATAATTGTAGAATCCACAGCAATAGTAAGGTCGGGAATAATAATAGTAGCATAACCGGCGAATAATTGAACAACGAAACTGAGGCTGTTATACAATACATAATACTGCCGATTATTATTCCTTCTATTGCATTTACCTTTATTCCTTTGTTTTGTAATGCTCTATAGTATTCATTCATACAGACTATTGACACGAACAAGAATAGAAGGGAGTATGCATACTGACCCATAAATATGGCACCTATTACTATTATTGCAAATACAAATGCCGATAAAGTTCGTGTGATTAATTTTTTCATTATTCTTGCCTATTTTCTCGTTATTAATTATTAAACTTATAGTATTCCTTTGTTTTAGTATGTTTTAATCTTCGATTAGTAGTAAATATACTTGCTCAAATGATTTGTTATTTGCATCTAACAGTATCATTTGTTCGGGCATATTATCGTTGTATTGAGTTTTTATTCTGTTTGAAGCATCTTTCCATGTCATTGTTGCTTGAGATGTAAAGGCAAATAATACAATGACTTTGGGTATAGTAAGATGGCCTTGTCCGTTAGATATAAGTATAGAAGCGCGGTCGGCTATTATACTTTCGCATGGAACGATGGCAATGTCATAGTATTCCTCTTTCGATGAAGGGGCTATTTGATTAAGGCCTATCGAGTTGAAATACTTGGTAAGTGTATCAGAGCAACAGCATACAGAGTAATTGGGAAAATTATCAAATATGGTGCATAGATGAGATTTTATTTCGTTTACGCTGGTGGAATACATAATGTTGCCATTGCTTTTTACAAAATTTTCAACAAACACTATTGAGGGGTCTTCTGCTTCTAGTCCATTGGAAGCAACAGGTTCGTACACAATAGGTTTAATTGTGTTTTTGCTTAGCAAGGCTTTGCGTATGTTTTTTATTATATATTCCTTTCGTTCGTTTTCTTTTTTCATCTTGCGTTAGTTATTCTCATTTTCTATACTTGTTGTTTCGTCTATTTCTTTTTCTGCTTCGTGGTTTTCTTCGTTTTTCTTTTCTTCATCGAAAGGACGTTTGCCGTATATTTCTTCCAAGTCTTCGCGGAATATTACTTCACGTTCCACTAATAGATTTGCAAGTTTATCTAGTTTGTCACGATTTTGTAATAATATATCTTTGGCGCGTTGGTAAGCGTCTTCGATCATTTTGTGTACTTCAATATCTATGATTTCAGCAGTTTTTTCGCTAAATGGTTTTGTAAATCCCATTTCCGATTGTCCTGTGGAATCGTAATAGCTGATATTTCCAATCTTTGGATTTAATCCATAATAAGCTACCATAGCAAATGCTTGTTTGCTAACACGTTCTAAGTCGTTTAGTGCACCTGTGGATATTTTACCAAACACTATTTCTTCTGACGCACGTCCTGCTAATGTAGCAGTTATCTCGTCGAATAGTTGTTCGTAGGTAGTTATTTGTCTTTCTTCAGGTAGATACCATGCTGCTCCGAGCGATTTTCCGCGTGGCACTATGGTTACCTTTACCAATGGGTGTGCATATTGCAATAACCAACTTACCGATGCGTGTCCCGATTCGTGGTAGGCTATCACTCGTTTTTCGTGTTGTGATATTACTTTATTTCTCTTTTCTAAACCTCCCACTATACGGTCTACGGCATCTAAGAAATCTTGTTTTTCAATTTCTTGCTTATTGTGTCGAGCTGCTATAAGAGCGGCTTCGTTGCATACATTGGCTATATCGGCACCCGAAAATCCGGGAGTTTGGCGTGCAAGGAATACTTTGTCTACACTGGGACTTAGTTTAAGATTGCGCATGTGAACGGTAAATATTTCTTCACGTTCTTTGATGTCGGGAAGTTCTACGTATATCTGACGATCGAAACGTCCTGCACGTAATAACGCCTTATCTAATACATCCGCGCGGTTGGTAGCCGCCAAAATAATAACGCCTGCATTAGTACCAAAACCATCCATTTCGGTAAGCAATTGGTTTAATGTGTTTTCACGCTCATCATTGGCGTTAGAGAAAGAGTTTTTACCACGTGCACGTCCTATGGCATCTATTTCGTCGATGAATATTATACAAGGTGCTTTTTCTTTGGCATCTTTAAACAAGTCGCGCACACGAGAAGCTCCTACACCCACAAACATTTCTACAAAGTCGGAACCTGACATAGAGAAGAATGGCACTTTGGCTTCGCCAGCCACTGCTTTGGCTAACAATGTTTTACCTGTGCCCGGAGGGCCTACAAGTAATGCGCCTTTAGGTATTTTACCTCCAAGAGTAGTATAGCGTTTGGGATTTTTTAGAAAGTCTACAATCTCCATTATTTCCACTTTGGCTTCGGCCAAACCTGCCACATCTTTAAAAGTAACGTTCATCTGTTTTTTTGCATCGTATACTTGAGCTTTGTTTTTGCCAATATTGAATATGCCACCACCACCTGCTCCGCCGCCCATTTGCTTGCGTGTTACCATATTCATTATCACTACAAATCCGATTATTAAAAGGAATGGCCACAAAAAGCGGAATATTTCAACAAACATATCGGTGCGCGTTTCGGGAGTGATGTCGATACGTGCATTGTTTATAATTTGTTGCTTTTGTGAAAGCGACAAACCTTTGCCTGTAGTGTCGGTTGCAATTATTTGATTTTCTACATTTTCGAGATCTTTTTCGAAACTTTCGAACGTTACAAACTTATATACATAGAAAGCTTCTTGTACATCTGTTTCTTTACCAAAGAGATTTTTGGCTTTTAGATTGTTGTAAGTAGTGTCGTTTTGTAAAGCTTCTTTGCTGATGTATATTTCGGCAAATTCGCGGTTTACAATCTTTATTTTGCTGTAGTCGTGCTTGAGCAAAATTTCTTCAAGTTTGTTCCAACTTATTTCACGAGAGGGTACGCTGTCGCCTCCCATAAACATAACGATACCCAATACAAGTATTATAGCACTGTAAATGATATACATTATGTTGCCCGACTTGGGCTTTTTGCCATTTTTGTTTTGTGGCTGTTGTTGATTTCTGTTTCTTTTGTTGTTTTCCATTTCTATTATTTGGTTATTTGTTATTCTTTTATTTCAGTCATTATACCATCGGCCCATAATTGTTCCAAACGATAATATTCGCGAGTTTTTTCTACAAATATATGGGCTACCACATCGAAATAGTCCATCAAAACCCATTCTCCGTTGTTGTAACCTTCTAATTTGTATGAATGTTCATTTGTTGTTTTTTTTACTATTTCGTGTATGTTATCGGATATGGCTTGAGTGTGTAGAGGTGAGTTGCCGGTGCATATCACAAAGAATGATGAGGGTGCTCCTACCACGTTGCGTAAATCCAAAATAGTAATATTTTGTGCTTTTTTATCGCTCATTCCTTGTGCGATAAGTTGTGCAAGTGTTTTGCTTTCAGTAAGGTTTGTGTTTTTTTTCGCCATTTTATATTCTATAATTAACTTGCAAATATACAAATTTTTTGCGAATAATCCTAGATAAATATTTATCATTCATAATTTTGGGTTTCATATTCAAATGAAATTTTAATTAATGCTGATAAAATAGGGGTGTGATATATGATATTTTGACTATTTGTAGTAGATGTTTTTGATTTGATAGTATTCAAAAACCACTGCTTTTCTCTCGTTTCTTAATGGGAAGAACTGAAAATATTTTTTGATAAAAACACATTGTTTCACAATGTGTTAAATATAATGGCACAGAGTCTGCTTTTTGTCTGCTAAAAGGGGATATTTCACAGTAGGGTATGAAAACTTTGGTGATAGGGTCTTACAACATTCATGGTATATTGAAAAATTATGTATGATAGGGTGTGGTAATGCGTATATGTTTTTCTGATATCATATATGTTTTGGTGAAGGGTTTATGATTGGAGTTTTATTGTTGTTTCAACATTTTTTTGTAGCAATTGTTATGATTAAAACAAAAAAACAAAATAAAGATTGATATGAATATAAGGATGATTGCAATTGTCATGATGCTGATTGTAACAACGACAGGCTATGCACAAGTGTTTACAGTAAGTGGAATAGTGGAAGATAATCAAACGGGTAAAGCATTGAAAGACGTTTCTGTAACACTTCCCGATCAACGTACTTTTACTACCAATAGTAGTGGTTTTTTTACTTTCGAACTTACTACTAGAGAGATGCCTATGGTACTGAAATTTACTATTCCGGAATATCTCAAAAAAAGCTATAAGGTAGAGCGGGCACGGTTTAATAGAAATCGAGAATTATGGCTCAATATAAAGATGCACCCTGTAGATAGTTCTAAGGTACATGTAAGCGAAGAACAGATTGGAAATCCGGTATTAAAAATACCCGATGTTAATGTTTTTGATTTTCATATTGTCGGAGACTTCCTTTATGTTTTGATAGAAACTATGCAAGGATTTGATTATTTGCAAGTTTATGATCTTGATGACTCGCTATTGGCTCAGATAGAAGTTGACTATAAGTATGAGAATTTTTATCACAACTCGCAGTATGAATGCTACATTGCCGACCAAGACTATGGTTGTATGCGTAAGGTTAATTACAAAGACGGTAAGGTAACTCTTGACGAAGAACATTGTGTGGCAGGTTTCGTATACTGGGCTTTTGCCGATGCCAGAGTAGGAGAGAACCTACTTCAACAGCAAGATATTTACACTCCGCGTACTCTTAGAGTCTTTTATCTTACACCTGAACTTACTTTGGATTTTGATTACTGGCAGTTGAGATATGTGGCTTCGCTTAACAATTTTATAGTGCGTGGTGATACTGTCGATTATAACAATATGAAACGCGAGTGTTTATCTGGGAAGTTTGCGACTGATATGCAGTTATTTATTAGCAATAGGATAGTAGCTGATTCCAAGTATAAAGATAGTGTGGATATGCTGCAAAAATTTTATATCGATACCATGTATAGTGATTGGTTTAGGGTAAAGGCTTCTTCGATAATATATGGTTCTCTCGATGAGGCGTATAAGATTAAAGATGATATGAGAGATTACGATTATATTTATATCCCTTATTGTCGCCCCACATTTCTACAGATAGGAAATTATTATTATATATTTAATTTCAATAGTATGGTACTTACTAAGTTTGATTTGCAGATGAATTTCATATGTAATGTGGCTTTGAGTAAGGATTATTTCAGTTATTTTTATCGTCGGGACCACTCTGTGATTACTTCTTATAAAAATGCTTATGCCATCACTTCATCGGACGATTTGGGTGTAGTGTCGCTTATAAATCTTGAAAGTGGTACTATTTCGGACAGCCAAACTCTTTTACGTACCATTACTGATGAACATCGAGTAGAGGTCCGAAATGGGTATATATATTATATCTCATACTATACTTATTTGGAGAAAAATCTATACAAGGAACCCATAAAAATGCAGCCTTTGGAGGGTAAATAAAATATTTTTTACATATTTAAAGTGTTTGTAATAAATATTATAGATAAAAAGATGAAAAAAAGTTTTCGATAATTAAAAAAAAATGTGTACTTTTGCATAGTCAAATCGAGGATGATAGAATACACAGATGGGGTATTAGCTCAGTTGGCTAGAGCGTTTGACTGGCAGTCAAAAGGTCATCGGTTCGATTCCGTTATACTCCACAAAAAAAGTCTTGCAAGTGCTTTGCAAGACTTTTTTTATATTTAGTGAACATGTATGCTGTTTAGAAAGCATACATGTTATTTTCAGAGTCTATTTCTTCTTGATATTTATCGCAGTCCAATTCGATATCTAATGGTACACTTGGTTTGTCGAAATCTCCACGATAGAAATTTATCGATTTGTCGTTATATACCTCTTTCATGTATAATGCCCATATCGGTAAGGCAGCGTTGGCACCTTGACCTTGAGCCATTGAGCGGAAGTGTATCGATCTTATTTCTCCTCCTACCCATACAGCGGTAGCCAATCTAGGTGTTATTCCTATAAACCAACCATCAGAATTGTTTTGAGTGGTACCTGTTTTTCCTGCTATAGGGAAGTTTAATCCATATTTATATCTTAGTCTTACCCCTGTACCGCTACTTACTACGCCTTTCATAAGTTCGATCATCATATAGGCCGTTTGTTCGTCGATGGCTTCGTTGCGTTTAGGTATAAAGTGGTCTAATACCATACCTTTATTATCTTCGATACGCGAAATGATTATAGGCTCAACATATTCGCCTTTGTTAGCATAAGTAGCCATAGCACCGGCCATTTCGTATACCGATATATCTGGAGTTCCCAAACATATAGCAGGTACGGGGTCTATGGGCGATTTTATGCCCATACGGCGTGCCAATTCTATTACCACTTCGGGAGAACCTTGTTTCATAAGATATGCTGACACATAGTTTACTGAGTTTGCCAATGCCCATTTAAGTGTTACCATTTCATCTTCGCGTTGGTCGGTAGAGTTTTTGGGACACCAATCTGAACCATCAGCATTTTCGAAGCATACTTCAGAGTTTGGAACTTCGGAGCATGGCGTAAGGTTGCCATCTTGCATAGCCATGGTATATACAAATGGTTTGAATGTCGATCCTACTTGTCTGCGACCTTGTGTTACATTATCATATTTGAAGTATCTGTAGTTGATACCACCTACGTATGCTTTTACGTGTCCTGTTCCGGGTTCTACTGACATAAGTCCTGTGTGTAAGAATGATTTGTAATATCGTAACGAATCCCACGGAGACATAATGGTATCTCGTGCTCCACGCCATGTAAATACGCGCATTTTTACTTTTTCATCAAAAACTTTGCGTATCTCTTTTTCCGACATACCCTGGTCTTTGAGGTTGCGGTAGCGATCGGATTGTTTCATGGCTTGTTTCATATAAGTATCTATCTGTTCTTTAGAGATGTTTACAAATGGAGCATCTTTTTTCCCTTTCATTTCTTTGAAGAATGCAGGTTGAAGACTTTTACCCAAATGTTCTGCTACTGCTGCCTCGGCATAGCGTTGCATACGAGAATCAATAGTAGTGTATATTCTTAATCCATCCTTGTGTACATCATAGTATTCGCCATTGGGCTTTTTGTGCTTTTTACACCAATCTTTCATATATGTACGAACGTATTCCCTTAGATATGTAGCTGTTCCTTCGTTATGGGTTTGAGGTGAATATTTTCTCATATCAATGGGTTTATCTTTCTTTTCGTCGTACTCCTCTTGGGTAAGGAAACCTGCTTTTATCATTTGAGTCATTACCACATTACGACGATGTTTTGAGTTATCGGGATTTAAAACAGGACTGTAAGTAGTGGGGGCTTTAAGTAATCCTACTAATGTTGCTGCTTCTTCGATGGATAGATTTGAAGGTGTTTTGTCGAAAAATGTTTTAGCTGCTGTTTTAATTCCAAAGGCGTTGCTACCAAAATCCACAGTGTTTAAGTACATAGACAAAATTTCTGTTTTGGAGTAGTTGTGTTCCAATTTTACAGCTACTATCCACTCTTTGAATTTAGAGTAAACAAGTCCAAATTTGGATTTGCGTTCGCGAGGGAATAGATTTTTGGCCAATTGTTGAGTTATGGTACTACCACCACCCGAACTGCGGTCACCACCTATAATAGTTTTTCCCAATACTCTGAATAGACTGCGAAAATCGATGCCGGAGTGTTCGAAAAAACGGACATCTTCTGTAGCTATCAAAGCATTAACTAAATTAGGTGAAAGGTCGGAAAAATAAACATTAGAGCGATTTTCGATACCGATAAATCCCAATATTTCTCCATCAGAGGAGTAAACTTCGGTTGCAAGGTTACTTTTGGGATTCTCTAATTCCTCAAACGAGGGCATAAAACCAAACCACCCGAAGGAAAGCATAACAAAAAAGAGTATTACAGCAATCCATACTAGGGTAAATATCTTCCACAATATTTTGTGAAACGATTTTTTCTGTTCTTTTTTTTGTTTTGGTTTATTTTGAGCCATAATAATATTTGTTTTTAAGTTCTATCGAAATTTAATTTTATTGTACTTTTTCTATTCTCAATCCTACATTTTTTATACCAATGATGTTGGTGTCTCTCATACCATGAAATATTTCGAATTGATAAATTCCTTTTTGAGGGAAAATAGTACTTTTGCGCAAATAGAAACGGTTGTCGATATGGTTGTTTGAAACTCTGCCATACCATTTACCTGAAGGTTCGGTAAGAGGACATTCCATAGTATCTAATGCAAATCTGCCATCAGGAAAGATGGTTTTTATAAAAAGAAAATCATTAGAGTACGGATAGTTTTTAGTGTTTCTCAAATCAATAAAAAAGTTGTACGCATTAGACAAGTTTTTTTCATCCACATCCACATTAAATACCAATTTTTCATCGATATTCCAAATATCATCTGCGATGGTTTTATGCTCGTCATAAAATATAGCGGAATTGCAACTTGCTAATATTGACGCAATAGAGAATATAGCTATCCCAATAAGTATGCTTTTCAAATGCTTTATTCTTATGGTTTTATTGTTTTGTTTCGTTTCCATTGTGGTGTTTTTGTTTATTTGATCTTTTTATATTCTTATTGTTGTGTCGATGTTCATTGTTTTTGTTTCTAACGTTGTTTTTGTCGTTGTTATCAGTTTTGCCATTTCTTTGATGGTTGTTGTTGGATTTTTTGTTTGTATTATTAGTTATTTCAATACTTTCCAATGAGTCTTCCATTTTCAACAATTCCATTTCAAATTCATTGGAGTTTTCTTCCATCAGTACCGAATTAGACATAAACTCGGTTTGATAGTCTTCCAATTTTTCGGGGTATTGCTGATTTCTGTTCATTTCAATTATTTCTTTTACTGCTTCTACCGGTATTGCATACATGTCGTTCTCTCCTTCGTAAGCATACCACATTATTCCACGCAAAACATCTGTTTTTTTGTATAATCCCAATCCTTTTTTTGTACGTATATTGGTGTTCGTAGGAGGAAAGTTTTTCAATGCATCTGCATATACTTCGTATTCGAAGTTAAGACAGCATTTAAGTTTACCACATTGTCCTGCAAGTTTTTGTGGGTTTGGAAGTATCTGTTGAGCTTTTGCTACACTTGTTGTTACCGATTGGAAGTTGCTAAGCCAAGTACAGCAGCATAGTTCTCTACCGCATGTGCCTATTCCTCCTACTTTCCCTGCTTCTTGACGTATGCCTATTTGTTTCATTTCAATCCTTACCTTAAATTCTTCGGCTAGAACTTTGATAAGTGTTCTAAAATCTACGCGGTCGTCGGCAGTATAGTAGAATATTGCTTTTGAATGGTCTCCTTGAAATTCGATATCGTTTATCTTCATCGATAAACCCAAGTCTTCGCATATTTTGCGTGTTCTTATAAGTGCGTCATTTTCCAATTTTATTGTTTCTTCCCATTTATCTATATCGCTTTTTTTAGCTCTGCGAAATAGTCGCTTTATAGAATCGGAATTGATATCGATTTTGCGTTTTTTTATTTGCAAACGGCATAGTTCACCGGTCATACTCACTATTCCGACATCATGTCCTGGTACTCCTTCCACTGCAACAACATCACCTTCTGATACTTCTAATCCATCAGGTAAACGATAGAAATCTTTTCTGTTGTTTTTGAAACGTACTTCTACTATGTCAAACATCGTTTCGTTTGTAGGACGAATATCTTTCATCCAATTTTTAGAGTTGAGTTTGCTGCAACTATTTAGCTCTATTTCCGAAATAGGAGAATAAGATTCCGGGCAGTGGTTACATCCTCGTGATAGGAAAATAGGTTCTTTGTATTCAATGCCGGGTATTTTAGGATCCGGTTCGATATATGGATCTATAGAATTCTCCAATACTTCATGAGGAGTAAATTCGTTATAGTCATAGTTTTCTTTTATAGTGCTTTCATGTTTTTCTTTTGTCGCATACAATGTTTCATTTTCTTGTACTATTTCGCTATTATCGATGTGTCCTATGTTATTATCCAAATTATTTGTTTTTATGTTATCTTCCATATTGTCTTTATTTTTTTAGTAGTTTACTTATTGAAAATGATAAATCCATAAACGCTATTTTTGAAAAAGCATTGCGTTCGATGGTATATATAGTTTTATTTATTACATTTTCTATACCTTCTATATTCTTTTCGGTTATCATATTTGGAAAAGCGTTGTTGAATTTTTCGTCGCCAAAATCCAATTGATAGCTTAATGTTACTCCTGCTATTGTCTTTAAGAAGCATGCTCTAAATGAACTTAAGGCGTATAGCAAGAATTGTTTTTGTTGTTCTCGGCCCATAGTGTGTATTCTATCTACCCATTGTGATAGCGAGTGCATTTGTAGTTTAAATAGTTGTCTTGTCCAAGTTACAAATAGTTCTGCAAAAAGGATATCTTGTTCTTTTTGTTCTATTATGTTTAAAGCTTCTATTATATCACCTTCTGCTGCTTGTGCAATTTTTTCTATTTGGTAGTTATCCATACTTTGGTGTGTAGCCAAAAATTGTTCGATATCGTGGTCCTTTATTTTCTTTACGGGTACCATTTGCACTCTTGAACGTATGGTTGATAGTATTTTTTCTTGATTTTCGGAAACTAACAAAAATATAGTGTTTTCTGTAGGTTCTTCCAATATTTTCAGTAGCTTAGGCGCAGCAGATATATTTAGTTTTTCAATCATCCAAATAATCATTACCTTATATTTGGATTCGTATGTTTTTAAACTTAGTATTCTTATAATTTCATTGGCATCGCGTACATTTATATATCCCTGTTTTTTTTCTACTCCAAGGTATTCAAAAAAAGGTTCTAGCCGTGCATATAAATTGTTCTCTATCATATAAGAACGGAACTCAGCCATATAGTCTTTGGATGAAGTGTCTTTATCTGTTGACTTTACAGTGGTATTTGGAAAGATAAAATGCAAATCGCTATGTACTAACTGTTGGTACTTTTTGCATGATGGACATGTTCCGCACGAATCGGATCGTAGTTGAGTTGACTCGTCAGCAATCTCGTAGTGTTCTCGATTTTCGCAATTCAAATATTGTGCATATGCCAAAGCTAATGCAAAACTTCCATATCCATTTTTTCCAAAAAACAGTTGTGCATGGCTTATTCTTCCCGAGTCGATTATTCGAGTAAGCTGGTTTATCAGAGGTCGTTGTCCTATAATATCTTTAAATTGCATAGTTCTTTCAAATAACTTGCAAAGATACGTTTTTTTTGGCAATAATTGAACTTTTTTTTTACTTTTTGTCAATGTATTATATATCAGTATCTAAAAATGCTATTTGAGGACTGATTTTTTTTGAAGTGCATCGTTTTTATGTATGAAAAAACAGAAAATGATGCTATAAAATAGTAAAAGTTCTTGCACATTGATTAATTGTACAAGAACTTTGTATGATTTGTAATGATGTTAATGGGAGTTATATTATACCGTAACCTTACGGTGAAAGCCGTCTTGTGAGGAAAATTTAGAGTTAGTAACTTTGCAATCTCAAAAGTAAGAATAAAAAGAGATAGCAAAGATGGAAAATATACAGAAAAACAGTCCTTTGTTTGCCGAGGTAAACATACG
>JAFZFU010000122.1 GCA_017555745.1 Bacteroidales bacterium | reverse complement strand
CGATATTGCCGAATAGTTATTGAAAGTTTCCATTCCGACTTTCGCTTCCATAAAGAATTTATTTTCCTTTTCTACTTCCTGAGCCTGAATTGCTCCTAATGTCAGCATACAAGCCAACGTAATTACTAATTTCTTCATTGTCTATTTATTTTATTTGTTTGTTATTAAATGGTAATTAATGGCCATCCCAAAGAAAAAAGAGTTCCTGAAAAAATAGAGCATGTAGTAATTCCCACAGGACCAGCGACACTTCCTGTATATACACCCAATAAAGCTCCCATTGCGTCTGCAGTAGCAGTAACCAACCATGTATCTGATGTAAATAAATCGCCAACCCATTGTTTAAATTTATACCATTTGTAGCTCACTTTATCCCAAAATTTATTCCATCGAGATTCTTCTTCTTTAGAAAATATTTTTTTATCCCAATTAGAAGAAGATTGAAGGAAATTATTCCAAGGATTATTAGGATTATTAAATGCATCTTCCCAATACAATGCACTATGTCTATAAACATTTAGAAATATTATTATACAAGTGTCTGAAAATTCATTAGCATAAGATAAAACTTCGAGTTCTTTTTCTTCTATAAATTCTGTATGTTGTTTTATGTCTGAGATATATGATGCTTCATTTAATATATCTTTTAATACTTGAAAATTAGGATCATCAGACATATAATTATCATATTCATCATTCTCTAAACTCTCGTAAAAATTCTCTAAAACAATATCGAATTCTTCTTTAGAAATATCCAATATCGAATTTTGGGCGACTACATCGGGTAATATTTCAATGATATGGTTAAAGAATTCTTCTCTATCCTTATCACTTATTTCTTCTTTTTCTGCTAGTTCGTTAAGGTGGTCTTTTAATTCAAATCCCATATAATTTAAAATCTCGTTGTGCTTTTCTCCGATAAAATCAAAAGGATTTTCACTATTAGATGATTTTAATTCTTCAATTCTTAAATTATTTTTTTCATCTTTTTCACAAGATGCAAAAAATGCTGTTCCGGCTACTAATACTACTGCTACTATTGCTAAAATTGTTTTATTTTTTAAAGTCTTCATTCTTAACATTCCTATATTTACTACTACCCTACGTTGAATATCTGTATTTTTGTTTGAATAGAATAGTATGATTAATAAATAAATTTTATTGCATAGGCATCGAAGCCTATTATCCAATATTTTATAAGTATCCTTTACGCCATATTCTAAAATGTTTAAAGTGTTTCACAACCGGCATAATCGGAAAAATTATGCGTTAATTTGTGCGAAGCATACAATAAATATTATTGTAGGACGTTTATAGGTTCGTCAAACCAAGGTGCTTTGCCGGGCAAGGGTGAAGTGTTTTGCATTTAATTTTAGCTTCACTCCTTGCGGTTGCACCTCTTTTTTGTCGTGGCCTTGCAGGTGTATTTCGCTTTACCATCATTGCAAGGCTTTTTATTTTTGTTTCATCTTTTCGTTCATTTTTGTTATTACTTCTTTTAATTTGCATTGGTCTGTTTCTGCTAAACCACCTCTGCCGTGCTGCGGCGTGGATATCTATCGATACCTCTTTCGCCTAAAGTTTATATCTTGTTTCGGTTTGCAAAGGTAATACGTTTTTTTAAACTGTGCAATAGTTAATAAACGATATTTTATAGTTATTTTCCGATATTTATGTCGGAATATAACTATCGTAATATTTTTCGGACATCTATGCCAAGAATATAAAAATCTATATTTCAATCTGCTGAAATGGGTAATAAACAATAACCGAAATTTGACAACGAAAAAAGTAAAAAACGATAGTTTTTCGTCAAAAAAGGTGTTTTTTATCGTTTTTTTATGCAGAAATATCTGTTTGCGACATGTTTTTTATTGTCATTTTTTGGAAAAACAGAACTTTCTTCGCCTCTATTTTGCTGTTATTGGTTTGTTTGTTTGATAATTACAATTGCTGATTTTTGACAAAAGTTGTCAATTTCCGATGTGTAAATTTTGTATATTGTAAGTTTTATATATTATTTGTATCTTTGCAGTCTTATTAGACAACTAATATATTATATATGAACGACAATAACGGTATACATTTTATCAATGAAAAAGTAACGGAAAAGATGAAGGTATTCGACATAGAATGCAAAAATATTTTCAAAGATTACCTTACCCTTATAATGGATTTTTCGCCATACATAAGCAAGATTGTGTTTGGCAAGACCATGAAGAATTTGGATTACCATATAATATATGTAAAAGAAGGCAGTGCCGTCATTAAGTTCAATATGATTGAATATGAGATGAAGCAAGGGTCGTTGGTATTTCTAAACAAAAACAGCACAATAATCACCAAATGGGTAAGCCCCGATTATAATCCTCTTACAGTAGGTTTTGATATAACTGCAGTTGCACAAAAATATGCCGATTTGGCTCATCGCGATAGTGTTTTTATTCAAACATCGGGCAGAGACAGTGAGTCTATGCTTACCTCTTTCAATCTGCTTTACAACATTGCACAAAATACCGGTCGTATGGATATGGGTTTGGAAGGTGTGCTGGTGGCTATGCTTAATATTGTAAACAACCTAAAAGATGATGAATTAGAGAATATTTTTAAGCTTCCAAACAAAAAAAATTCTATAGTAAGGCAATTTTTTTATTATTTGAACAAAGAAAAATATCCCAAAAGAAATGTACAAAGTTATGCAGATGAAATAGGAGTAAGCCCCGACCATTTGGCGAAAACTTTGAAGAAAGAAACCGAGCATTCGCCATCGCATTGGATAGACCAACGCACTGTACAAATGGCACAAGTTATGATGTGTGAAAATCCAAAGATGACATTGGATGATATAGCCGATGCTTTACATTGTGGCACAGATTCACAATTTATAAAGCTATACAAGAAGATAACCGGCGAAACTCCGGGTATGTATCGTTCAAGATTCATTAGTAATTAATCAATGGATTTAGTAAGATTCTACACCTAAAAAACTTTAGGTTCCCTCTAAAATTCCATATTTCCTACCAAGCTTTTATATTTTAAATAAACTTTTACAGAGAAAGTCTTTTTGAGAACGGCCCCTTCTCAAAACCACCATAACCGACAACTTAATATCACCGCCACAGAAAAAAATACAATACATAGCTATATGGCTTTTCGGGCTATGCGGTTCGGCAGTCGAAAGTGTGCGGTTTAGGGGGTGTAACTATGGGAGTTTTGAGGTGTAAGTGCCGTAGTTTTGGGTTGTAAACCGCATGGTTTTTACTGCTAAGTGTGGTATACAAAAAAGCCGAACTCTGTATGGAATTCGGCTTTTGTTATACTCAGAATAATGGTTTATTTCCCTTTTACATTGCGGTATTCTTCGTTTAGTCCGTCTATTATTTCACGTGTTATGTCCATGTTATCATCCATATATAGTACGGGGCTTTCGGAAAAAGACTTTTTAAGAATAACATTGAATTGTTGATGTTTAGCATTATAGTCGCGTACAAAGGCGTATACTGCATCTATCATTTTCTTTTGGTCTACTTGTATAACGTTTTCCAATTTGGTGCGTTCGTTTACAAGACGTTCTTCCAATTTTGCTAATTCTTCGGCACGTTTCTTTAGCGATTCTTCGGTCTTCTTTTGTTCTGTAAGTGTTAGCGACGCACCGGTTTTTAGGAAGTTGTTATAGTCGTTGTTGAAGCGTACCATCATATCTTTGTAGTCGTTTTCTTGGCGGGCATAGTTGTCCAACTTTTCGTTTAATTCCACTGCAAACTCATATTGCAACATAAGCGAGTCAGTATCGATGTATCCGATTGATAATCCCGAAGTGTTTAGACTATCGGTATCGGCTGCCGCTACGGGTTGTTTGCTTTCGGCAGTGCAAGACTTGGAATTGAAAAATAATATGTAAAGAACTACAAGCCCTACAAGCAATACTGCGTTTAGTGCTATCAAACATTTATGTGCACAAGGACTGCACGATTTACCTTCTTTTTGCATTTCTTCTGATGTCATAATTATATTTGGTTTTTAAATTGTGATAGTTTCTATTCCTTTTCTCAGTCTGGCCACTGTTTCGTCTTTGCCAAGTAGCATTACTATTTCGAACAAGTCCGGACCTTTGGCTGCACCTACCAAGCATAAACGGAAACAGTTCATTATTTGTCCCATGTTTAGTTGGTTGGCTGTAATGTATCCTTCAATAACAGCATCGTGCAATACTTGTTTTTCGAAAGGTGTTGTTTCTATTATTTCTATTATCTTGTTTAGGTGTGTTGGTGTATCTTCTTTCCAACGTTTTTTGATTACGGCAGGGTCGTATTCGGTAGGAGCTTGGAAAAAGAATGCTGTTTGTTCCCATAGGTCGCCTATGAAACTAGCACGTTCTTTGGTAAGGGCTACTGCTTTTTCTACCAAGGCAGCTTCGGCTTTCACGCCTTTGGCTTCTAATATCGGCATGTATTGAGCAGTAAGCTCTTCGTTAGTCTTAGTTTGTAGATATTTATGGTTGAACCATTTAGCTTTTTCCACGTCGAATTTGGCACCGGATTTGCTTATTCTTTCTAGCGAGAAAAGCTTTATAAGTTCGTCCATGCTGAATATTTCTTGTTCTACACCGGGGTTCCATCCAAGGAAAGCAAGAATATTTACTACTGCTTCGGGGTAGTATCCTTTTTCGCGGTATCCCGAAGATATTTCGCCGGATTTAGGGTCGTGCCATTCTAGAGGGAACACGGGGAAACCAAGACGGTCGCCATCGCGTTTGCTTAGTTTGCCGTTGCCATCGGGTTTAAGTAGTAATGGAAGGTGTGCAAACTGTGGCATGGTGTCTTCCCAACCAAAAGCTTTGTATAGCATAACATGTAGTGGGGCAGAGGGCAACCACTCTTCTCCACGTATCACATGCGAAACCTCCATAGTGTGGTCGTCTATGATGTTTGCCAAATGGTAGGTTGGCATTCCATCGGATTTGAATAGTACTTTATCGTCCAAAAGGTTCGAGTTCATGCGAACTTCGCCACGTATAAGGTCGTTTACCAATATCTCTGTATCGGCCGGGAATTTAAAGCGTACCACGTATGGCTCGCCGGAATCCAAGCGACGTTTTACTTCTTCGGCCGACAAGGTAAGAGAGTTTTGCATTGCCGAGCGTGTGTTGCAGTCGTATTGGAAGTTCTTCTTTTGGCTTTCGTATTCTTTGCGTATGTTTTCGAGGTCTTCGGGCTTGTCGAAAGCATAATATGCCCAACCTGTTTCTATAAGTTGGTCGGCATATTGCTTATACATAGGTTTGCGGTCCGATTGACGGTAGGGACCATAGTTTCCACCAATGTGTACACCTTCGTCGAACTTTATCCCAAGCCATGTAAGGGCTTCTATTATATAGTCCTCGGCACCGGGGACAAAGCGTGTTTGGTCGGTATCTTCGATGCGGAGAATCATATCGCCGCCATGTTGTTTTGCAAAAAAATAGTTGTACAATGCAGTACGTACTCCGCCTATATGTAGCGGTCCTGTGGGACTTGGTGCAAAACGCACTCTTACTTTTCTTTCCATTTATGATGTAGATTATTATTCTAATGTAATTTGTCTATAACGTAATACTATCTCTAATAGTGTAGATATAGGACTTTTTTTATATAGCAGAGTATAGGTATTGCTACATGCCGAGTTTAGAGAAAATTTTCTTGCCTTTTAAGTAGTATTCCAATACGATGTTGCCATTATATATATTCGATACTTTGCGTTGTGTTATATTTTTGCGTTTATGTTTAAGTGCAGGTATTTGTCGATAAAAATTCCAATGAGCTTTTATTACAGCTGTAAATTCTTTTGGTTTCTTTTCGGCAAGGAATTTGAGAGCTGCCACCCAATCCATTAGTATTCGTATGGGAAATACGTAGGCAAGTTGTCGCTTTTGTAGGTTTTTGAATAGTAACGAAAAATTGTTGCGGAAGTTGAGGAATGTTTT
>JAFZFU010000121.1 GCA_017555745.1 Bacteroidales bacterium | reverse complement strand
CTTTCGGCTGTGGCTATATTCGGTTTCTTGAAATGGCCGTCGTCGTTTATACCCAACGAAGACCAAGGCTTCTTTGTAGCACAGCTGCAACTGGAAGATGGTGCTTCGCAACACCAAACCACACAGGCACTGAACCAAGTGTTTGCCATACTCGACACCACTGCCGAGGTAGAAAACTATCTTTCCATCAATGGATTCTCGATGTTTCAAGGGTCGGCAATGTCCAACTATGCCACACTATACGTTATGCTTAAACCATGGGAAGACCGCAAAGACAAATCGCAATCGGCCGACGCTATAGTGGCACGCTTCAACAAGGCGGCTGCCCGTATAACCAACGCTTCGGTGCAAGCCTTTGTGCCGCCACCAATAGCAGGGCTGGGCAACACCGGAGGCTTTGAACTTATGCTGCAAAACAACAACAATAACAGCCTTGCCGACATGCAGGCCATGGTGGAAAACATAGTAGATGCCGCACCACAAACGCCCGGACTTATGTATCTGAACAGCGGTTTCAGTGCCTCGGTGCCTCAAAAGTATTTGAACATAGACCGCGACAAGGTGAAGATGCAGAAGTTGCAGATTGGCGACGTGTTCTCTACCCTTTCGGCATACATGGCTTCGGCCTACGTCAACGACTTTGTGAAATTCGGCAGAGTGTATAAAGTAATGTTGGAGTCGGACAACGCCACGCGTACCAACATCAACAACATACTGAACCTTACGGTGAAGAATGCCGATGGCAAGATGGTGCCGTTCTCGTCGTTCACCACCATAGAGGACCGCCTTGGCTCCAACGTTATAACACGCTACAACCTATACCCCTCTGCCTCCATTATGGGCATGGGCAGCATAGGCACAAGCTCGGGACAAGCCCTCGACGTGATGGAAAACCTTGTAAACGACAAAGCCGGCAACACCTATGCCTACCAATGGACAGGCACCGCCTTTCAGGAAAAAGCGGTAGGCACCAGCACCAGCACCATATTCCTATTGGCAATATTTGTTGTAATAATGGTGTTGGCAGCACAGTACGAAAGCCTTACAAGTCCGTTTGCCGTCATTATGGGATTGCCCATAGCACTGCTTGGAGTAATAATAGGGTGCTTGATAATGGGCGAATCGCTAAGCGTATACTCCCAAATAGGTATAATACTGCTTATAGGCTTGGCGGCCAAAAACGCCATACTTATAGTAGAGTTTGCCCGCGACTATCGCAAAGAGGGAGCCACCATACGCCAGGCCGCCACCGAAGCCGGCGAGGTACGTTTCCGCCCTATCATTATGACATCGTTGGCGTTCATACTCGGAGTATATCCCTTGGTGGTAGCATCCGGAGCCGGAGCCGTGGCACGAATATCGCTCGGAACGGCAGTGTTCTTCGGAATGCTGGTATCCACAATACTCGGAACACTATTTATTCCAAGCTACTACGAGTGGTGGGAAAAGATACAGACACGCTTTTCCACCAAGAAACATAAAGACGAAAACCAACCCAAATAAATAAAAAAGGTGCGACACCTGTGCCGCACCTTTTTTATTTATCATTTAGTTTCACTTTGCTCCAACGCCCTTTGATAATCCTCTTCGGTGATGGTGTAGGTGGCTTGTCCGTTGACATAAGAATCATAATCATATTCTATAATCCAAGACTTCCCATTCAATATATTATGTTTCCGTGGAACATAATAATGTTCCCCTTCTTCTCTCAGCCTAAAATGCTTCAATACTATACTATCATTAAATATAATATCTACCGTATCTTTATTAAAATAAATGTATGGAAATGCAATATCAAAATCAAAAGTATTTCCCAACGATATTGTTTTACCTGAAGCAATAATAAGATTATCTACCTTTACTTTTGCTTCAGTAGCGTTGGATATATATATTCTTTTATCGTTGACATATTCATCTTCGCACGAAATAAACAATATCATCAAAGCTGCCAATGTATATAAGCCATATCTTTTCATAAGTCTATATCTTTCATTATTTATATAGTTGTCATTTCCAAAGCTCTTTGACAATCTTCGTCGTTAAAAGTATAAACCGCCCAACTACTCCACGAATCACCGTTATAGCCGGTTTGCCACGAATCGGCATCAAGAATATTGTGTTCCGAAGGAATATATACAAAACCACTGTCGGTTCGCAACAAAACATGTCGGAATACCACACTATCGTTGAATATCATAAAGGCTGTATCATTGGAAAAATATACCGTTGGAAAATCTTCTACTCCTAAGCCATGGTCAATAATTTCTAATATTATTTTTTGTCCGGGTTTTATACGAATATTATCAAGTTGAATATTCTTTGCGGTGGAATTTAATACATAAAGAGATTTTGAAGTATTACATTTTGCATTTCCCATCGAACCTCCATCACGTGTGCAATCAGGCTTGCACGAGAATAGTACCATACTTGAAACAAGTATATACGTATATAACTTTTTCATATCCTTTTATTTTTAAAATCCCAAACCGTTATAATTATCCAATAACTCATCTATCTGTGCGGCAGTAATATTATCAGAAAGATTTGCTTTAAGAGTTTTACTTTGTTCCAATGCCCTTTGGTAATCTTCGTCGGTGATGGTATAGGTATAATTTCTCTCATCTGTGGTTTTCCACGAACTATATTTCCATATATTTCGTTCAATTGGAACAAATGATTCCATATAAGGAGAAACTGTAGTATCAGTAGTATAATAATGTTTCCAAACTGTTCCATCATCAAATGTAAATGTAGCGGTATCTGAATATACATACACCCTACCAAAATAACCTTCTTTTGGAAGAGGTGCATTAAGATAACTACCATAGTTTACACTGGACGTTTGACCCGGAATCAAATCAATTGCACTGATACATTTATTCTCAACCACTACACGATGTGTACTCGCATTTTTTAAATATAAACCAACGAATGGACCTTCGGGTACACAACCCGGTTCGCACGACGCAAAAATAACTGACAAAAGAACTATAGTAAATAATATCCTGTTTTTCATAACCTCAAACTTTAAAATCCCAAACCAATATAATTATCCAGTAACTCATCTATCTGTGCGGCAGTAGTATTATCAGAAAGATTTGCTTTAAGAGTTTTACTTTGTTCCAATGCCCTTTGGTAATCCTCCTCCGTGAAAGTGTAAAGCCACAAAGTTTCGTACGAATCATCAATAAAATCAACTTCCCATGCAGAATAATCCAACATATTATGTTCTGATGGAATATACTCGATAACTCCATTATTATTTAGT
>JAFZFU010000120.1 GCA_017555745.1 Bacteroidales bacterium | reverse complement strand
CGCCACCCGAAGGCGGCGTGCTTTATCTAAACAGCCAATAGCGAAAAGCCAAAGGCTAATAGTTATCAGAATTACTTCACAATAAGTTTGCGAGTAGTGTTGAAGTTGTCGTTGTAGATATGTACGAAGTAAGCACCTTTAGCCAAGTTGCTAACGTCGATAGTTTTTACTAATTGACCGTCGCAGTTGATGGTTTCGGTTACTATCATACGTCCGTTCATGTCGGCTATTGCAAATTCTACCTTACCGTTGATACCTTCCACAGCTATAGTAGCTTCGGTATTGGCAGGGTTAGGATAGATGTTAACGTTTACATTGTCGTTAGCAACAGTGTTGATGCTTACAGGACGAGTTGTAAATTGTAGTTTAGTACTCCATGTACCATATACACCTTCTTGACATACTGCACGAACATATACATCGTAAGCCATCTCTTCTTCTAATCCTTCTATAGTGTAAGTAGGGTTGTTTTCTACAACTACTATAGTACCGTGTTCTTCGTCAACGCCTTGCATACCATAGCTCAATTCCCACTTGGTTTGACCTGCAGGAGCAGTCCATGCTATAGTAGCGCTCGACGATGTGATACCATCGGCAACCAAATTGCTAACGCTTTCGCAAGTAGCAGTGCTGAATGTGTAAACTTCCGACCAATCGCTCGATACGGTTTCGCTGCAGTTACCTTGAACTCTTACGGTGTAAACTGTACCTGCATACAAATCGGTAAGTTCTATCGAGTTGGTAGTAGCAGTTACTGTTTGAATGTTTTCACCATAACCATATTCTACGTTCCACGAAGTTTGTGTTCCGTTAGGATCGGTCCAAGTAAGTGTAGCCGAAGTGAAGGTGATGTTGCTTGCAGCAATATTTGTAGGTACACCACAAGGAAGTTCTTCGGTAGTGAATGTTACTTCAGCCCAGTTAGAGTATCCTACATCTTCACCACAATTCATTCTTACTTGGCATACATAGTCTGTAAGAGGATCAAGACCGGTGATAGTGTATTCGGTAGCGTTGCTTACAGTTATTATGTTGCCGAATGCTGCTTCGTCTGTTTTTCTGTAGCGTAGTTCATAGTTGCCATTTGTTGTCCACGATATTGTAGCAGTGTTGTTAGCCACTGTAGCTGCAAGTGTAGGAGCACCGCAACCGCCTTCGCCGTCTATTATAACTTTATCGACACCTATACCATGTCCATATCCTCCTTCTGCCAAGAAAGCTATTTGGTAAGTAGCCGATGGGTTAGGCAATGCCAAAGAGTCTATTTGCCATATTGCTATATCGTTGGTATACGAAGTAAGTAGTACCCATGCCGAATCGGTGTGTACGCGATAGTATACACTTAAGAAGTCTTGATCTCCCTCCCATTCAGGTTGAATGTGAGCATACTTGATGTAAGGATTGTTTACAGCAGACAAATCGAATACAGGAGATATTAATCTTGTAGTAATATCATCCCATGAGTTAACAGAGAATTTAGCAAAATTATTGCCGGAGTATGCCGAAACCGGAGAGTATAAGCCTATTTCGTATGCGATTTCCCAATCTACGCTATCAGCTATATATTCGGTACCCCAACAATCAAGTGTCGATTCAAATTCTTCTACAAATGGGAATGTGGTTATAGCACCATCGTAGCATTGAGTAGCAAATGTAGAAGCATTAGAACGTATGCTGGTATCGTTGCCACAGATGCTGCGAACAGCCCAATCGTAAGATGTAGCACCGCCTTCAAGGCCGGTAAGTGTACAGCTGTTGGTATTGGTATATACCGAAGAAATAGCATTGTCGTTAATACCTATGTAGTCTACTATGTAGCCCGAAGAACTACCATCCCACGATAAGGTTGCTGTAGAGGTTGTAGTAGATACTACTTGTAAGTTGAAAGGACGAGGACATGTAGCAACAGTTATCGAAATGTTGTCTACAGCACTTGGTTTTCCTGCATAACTGATACCGTAAGATTCTGTTTCTTGGTTAAACCAGAAGAAAGCAATACGTTTTGTTCCGCTTACACTGTCAAGAGGAATATCTATGGTATGCCATGTTGTATCGCCAAAGGCGTAGTATCCCAACATATCCATATCTGATAGGTTGCCCCATGGTGTTTGGTATGCTGTGTTGCTAGATGTTACATTGGTGTTTGGATCAACCATAAGTATTGCTAAACCATCATAGCTGCTGCTGGTTAACGAACGACCTACTCTTGCGTCGAACGAAAGTATGAAGCTTGATGCGGTAGTGCCGAAATTGATGTCGCGATATGCCGAAACATTGATAGCCGAAGTAGTGAATGAGCTGGAGTTTGTAACACCATTGTCGGCTGAGATGTACATAGAGTTAGCACCTCCATTGGCAACAGCGGTACCACGATTCCAGTTGATAGTAGCAGAATTGCTTACAGTTTGCCAATTGTTCCATTCTGTTGCATCTTCGAAGTCGTATGCATAAGGTACGTTGGCAGCATTTTGTAATGTAGTGAAAAGTTTTCTTACTAAAGCGTATTCGCCCGAATCGGTAGCAGAGCATATAGCACGTACGTTGTATTCATAACGTGTAGCAGGTGTCAATCCATTTAGTGTAAATGGGTTGCTGTTTGCTATAACAGTAGTACCGCTGCCGGCTTGGAAACCTTCGGGACCGTATTCAATTTGCCACAATGTAGCCAAGCCACCACCTGTCCACGAAAGATCGGCCGATGTGTTGCTGATGTTGCTTGCAGCCAAATCGAAAGTACGACGACATGATGGAAGAGCTTCTACTACAACGTTGTCGATAGCTATATCGGGATATGCATAATAGTAGTCGGGAGATATCAAGTTAGCATAGGTTACAAATGTTATGTATTTACCTTGACCGCTATATTGTTCAAGCGATATTTCTTGGTGTGTCCATTGTTCCGGAGTTGCTATGATAGTATCGATAGGAGTGAATGCCGAATCGATGCGGGTAGGATCGGCAGCTACACCTACTATAATACCTGCTTCGTATAGGGTAGAACCGAATGGACTCGTAAGTTCGAACGAAACTTTAGAGTTAGTTACGTCTATTTGACTGCTCAATTCAGGCAACGATATCCATTCCGGATTATTGTTTTGAGCATTGAAATAGAAGTATAGCGATTGTCCACCTTCTATGCTGTCAGCATCGCGTGTCGACGATAGGTATGGATAATCTAAGCTACCACGTGTCCAGCAATATGGAATACGTACTCCTGTACCACGCCAGTTGTTGAAGTTTTCGGCAAATGGAAGAGTGTCGATAGTGCTACATTGTGTAGCAAATGTATATGCATACGAGTATTCGCTGCTGTCTTGTTCGCTACATACTCCGCGTACGTATACGGTGTACATTGTAGAAGGAGTAAGGTTTGTAAGGCTTACAGCGTTTGTTTGAGATGTTGCAAACATACCTGTTCCAAGTTCAAATCCGAAAGGACCATATTCTATAACATATTGGTCGACCTCTGTCGATTCCCACGATAGGTTGGCAGTGGTTGTTGTAATGTTGGCACCGGTAGCTTCAACATCTCTTGGACGAGGACATGTAGGTATTAGATTTAATTGGAAGTTGTCAATGTATATAGAGTTAGTGTTTATACCAAGGTTTTTAGATACAAAGGCAATGTAAGAGCCCTGTCCTTGGTAGTTGTTCAATGGTATTTCGTAATTTTCCCATACAGAGTTCGAATACAACATTACTGTATCGATAGGTGCAAATGTGCTGTAGTCGTTAGGATTAGTCATTACACCTACTATGATACCTGCGTATTGATAGTAGCTATCCGAACGGAACAAACTGAATGATACTTGCAATTCGTTTGCGTGATAGATATTAGTATCTATTTCGGGAGTAACAAGCATAGTGTATGTGTTGTTGCTTTCGGAAGCACTAGAGTAGCAGTACATATTTATGGATTTACCATTGTCTAAGTAGTCGAATCCTGTGGTTGTACAAGGATATGATTGGCTATATGTAGAGAAGCCGGTCCAACAGCTTGGTACGTTACCCACTATGCTATTGAAATTTTCGTTGTAAGGATATACATCCAGAGTACTACAAGTTGTAGTTATGTCTACTATAGTGGAAGCAGTCGAAGAACCACAGTTTGCAGTTACTTTAACGTTGTATGTAACATTTGGAGTCAAGTTGCTGATATATAAACTATCTATAGTTGTAGCAGTTTCCAAAGGAACCCATACGCTATCATCTTCGGCTTTGTATTCTACGTTCCACGATTGTTCGCTGTTACCGCGTACCCATGCTATAGAAGCATTATCAACACCTACGTTCGATATTACTACCAATGGAGCTATACAAGCATTGTCGGTATTGGTATCACAAGGATATCCATTCAATATGATGTTGTTTCTCATATCGTATTGACTACCGCTGCTGGGCAATCCTGCAGGATCGTAAGCATTATAGTCGTTTTGAGCTCTCATAGTTTTGTTGCCACCGGCATTATGAACGCTGAATTCAGGATAAGTGTAAAGGTATGAACCGGTGTTGTCTATTACGGTTATCAATAGGTTGTCATTGCCACCATATGGGTATAGTGTGCTGAAGTTGATAGTATTCCAACCGGCGTTGAATGTAACCGAGCCGTTGAACACTTGTTGCATATCGTTGCCGGCTATGAAACTACTCATTTCGACTTGGTTGGTAGTCGACAAATATATTGCTATGTTACGTGTAGCGGTTATATCAGTAACATTTTCGAAGCTTATGCTGCTTAGGGTACCCAAATTAGCTAATTCTTCGGCAAGGAATATTTGTTGTGTAAAGCTATAATTATAGTAAGGATTCACAGGAATTCCATTAGTGCTGTAATCGGTAGTAGTGTCGCCAACCAATAATGTGTTTGGCACTGTAGTGCTATCGATATCGCCTGCACCTGTACACGATTTTGTTTTAAATGAAATGGTGTACCATTCGCTATTAGCATCGCTACATATTGTGCGAACGCGTACGTCGTATTCAGTGTTTAGGTTGATGTATTCCAAACGTTGCATTCTGCTTGTGGTGGTAGCGTAAGGTGTCCATGCGTTAGCGCCCGATTCCGAAATTTCTACTTCGTATTCGATAGTTTCGCCCACTGCATTAGCCTCCCATGCTATTATTGCCGATGTACGTCCAACTTGTAATGTTCTTACGTTTTGTGGAGCAGAACATAATGGTTGCATATCTACAACAACGCTGTCGATGTAGTAATCAATATACGACGAAAGGCCCGAAGTGCGGAATGCTATAAAAGTACCTTCTCCGGTATATTGCGATAAGAAAGCAGTAACATTTTGCCATTGGTTGTTTGTAGTAACCGAAAAACGTTTGATAAGAGTAAATGTATTAGCATCATCAGGGTTCGACATTACGCCTACTTCTATAGAGTCGTTGCTCGATGATGTAAGTATGTTGAAGTTTACTGTAAGTTCGTTTACCGGTGTTTCAAACAATGGTAATACTGCTATGCTGTATGTGCTTCTTGCATAATTGTGTAGTTTCAACATCGAACCGGCTACTTGTGGATTTAAACCAACGCCGCTGCTGTATATTTTCCAACACGATAATGCCTCAGGGTTGTCGAATGTTTCTATAAATGGCAACGAATCGGCAAGTACAGGCAAACATGCTGTGCGGAATTTAACTATGCGTGGCAAGCTTTGTCCGCCGTTCAAACAGTTGATGCGTACATATACTTCGTATTCAGTGTCGGGTTCAAGGTTGCTTATTGTAAATACTGTGTCGCTGGTTGTTGCTGTAGTACCAAGTCCGGTAGCGAATCCTAATGTGTCATATTCTAATTCGTAATAATATGTGAAACTAGTGTCTACCCACGATAAAGTAACTTCGTTAGAAGTAATAGATACTATGTTAAGTTCTGTTACGCGGCTACATGCCGGTCTTTCGGCACATGCTACGTTTAATGTAAATCCTTGATAGTTTCCTCCATAGTCCGAAGTGAATTCTACTGTTATAGGACCGCTTTCGGAATATGTGGCAGGTATTTCTACATTTTGACCTTCGTAAAGACCCAATAAAGTACCCGAAGTACCTACTCCATCGTAAATTTTAAGAACGTCGTAGTCTGTTTCGCAATCGATCATTCTACCCGAGAAAACTAATACAGAGTCTTCGCTTCCCGGATATATAACAACTTTACCGTTGCAGTTTGATGAATAACTTCCATTCACCCCACCATCGTCAGATATTGATATACCGCAAGTGTATAATGTATCGGTTCCGTTGGTTCTCATTTTGTATAAGCCGGGTTGTACAGATATGGGGCCTACCCATCCACTATAGTCTCCACCCGAACAATCGGTGCGAACATAGAAATCGTATAGAGTGTCGAAACTAAGATCGGTAACAATGTAAGCAGTATCTATGATATTGCTTATTAGGTTACTGTTGATGTCTCCCGGTAAGAAACCATAAGGACCATAAGCTATTTCGTAGCTCATATCACTTTGAGAGCCAGGTCTCCATTTCAACGATACCGATGATATGGTATTACCGGTAGTAGCAAATGCTTGTGGAACAAAACATGAGGGGCATGAAGCAAATACTGTGGCGAAATGTCCGCTGACACCATCCATACCGTTTTGTGCAGAATAGATTACTCCACCACCTGCATCATAGATAGAGAATGTACATTCACTATCGAACCAACCACCTGCATTCATCCATTCTAAACGAATAGAATCGGGGCATACTTGGAATGTGTAAGTAGCGGAAAATTCATCGGTCGATGTAACCGTTACTGACCCAACCAAGTTGGTTCCTTGGTAGATTTTAAGTGTTGAGCCCTCCCAACCATCACCATAGCTGTCTTGGGCTTCAACTCTGATGGCACACATGTCGGCATTGTCGTTACATTGTGCCTGCGCTTGTGTTATCCATGGTATCGTAAGTGCCACAAATAACAAATTCAGTAGAAATTTTTTCATCGTGAATTACTTTTAATTTAACAAATTGTATTTAATTATTTATGTATTATTTTTTGCATAAAAACGCGTGCAAAGATAGCATATTTTTTCCAATTTCTAAACAAGAATAGTCTTAATAATATTAAAATTTAGAGTAGAGATTTTTAGAACGTTGATATATAGCGTTTTTTATATGCCTATTATACTTTGATCCTATATATATAATGTGTTAATAGGGGGAAACTTTAGATAATTTTTATTCCCCAAAAGGTAAAAATCAATAGAATTGAAAGAATATTTATGCAGGTATTTTTATCGCTAAAAGACATTGCGGGTAGCGTTCAAAAATCCCTCGCGATGTGGCAACAACCACCTCGTGATGTAGCACGAAAAACATCGCGACGAAACATCCACAACCTCGTGATGTATTTTGCCCGAAATTCATGATAGGGTATAAATTGTATGACAATAGGGTTTGAACGCATTGATGGTATACCGTCAATAAATCGGTGGTATACCATGATAAAATACAAAAAAAAGACACCTCCCATGCGGGAGATGTCCTTTGTGTTTTATTTGTTTGCAGTATTATAATCCCAATACTTCGGCACCTTGTACACAACGAATGTCAACAGGGATGTTGGCACCTGCTATCACGTCAAGATCTTTTTGCAATGAAGGACGAACTACGCCGTTTTCGGCAGCGTAAGTTTTAGCGCGATCGTAATCGCCTTCGCCTTCTATTTCAAGTATCATAGCCGACCAAGTTTTCAAAGCTTCTTTAGCTTTTTCTACGTCTACCACGTATTTTCCTTCAGCATTGCGAGCAAAAGCACCATTGTCTTCCATATAGTTGAAGCACATCATATTGGCAATACCGTGAGCTTCGGTTGCTCCAAAGCGTACGCTGCGCAATATACCTGCTATGAAAGTAACGTAAGCATCTTCAACAGTTATGCCTGTCATTTCGCCTTTTTCTATCAAAGTTTGAGTGATGAACAAACCACAGATGTCAGCTTTAGCTTCTTCCCATCCGCTGTATTGTTCTTTCAAAGCTTGACGCAAGTTGCCTTTGCCTGTAACGGTGTTCTTTATGCCAAGACCGTGAGCCACTTCGTGGAAACATACGTTGCTGAAGAAAGCGTCGAATTTTACGTTATCCAATTGTTCTTCTGCTATCAATTGTTCAGCTATAGGCATAAGTATTTTTTGGAATTTAGCATTCATGGCGTTCTTTAGTTGCAAACGACGGCTGCCTTTTTTAAGTTGAACTTGTTCGTCGTTAGGAAGGTTGATAGCGATGGTTTTGCTTGCCGAGTTGCAATCGCCGGCATAGTATATTACATCGTAAACGTTTAAGTCAGATTCTGTTCCCGGTACTTCTTGTTTGTATTTAGGATCGCAAGGAAGCAATGTTTGAAGTTCGGGAAGCATTTTGGTGTATTTGGCAAGGTCGTTGCTCCATTTTTCGTCTTTAACCAATATGAATGCTTCGTAAGCAGTTTTGTATCCGTAAAGAGCGTCTTCGTAGTTTTCGATAGGACCTACTACAAAGTCTATCTTGCTTTCTTTCATGTCCATCCAAGCCATATCGCTTTCGAAATATTCATCGGTGCGGAAAGCTTCGCGGCGTTTTTCAAGATAGTTTTTCAAACCTGCGTCTTCGGCAAGAGCAATAGCTTCGCCCATTAGCGAGTCTACTACAGCCAATTTTTCAGCGTAAGCTTCGCGGTAAGGAATAACCTTCAAAGCTCCGTTTTCATCGCGACGGATGATAGTGTAAAGGCTTTCTTTTGCAGGGTCTTGTAGTGCGTCAAATTCTTCTTTTGTCATATTGGCAGGGTAGAAGTTGGCACCTTTAGGTTTTTCACCAAAACCGGGTACGAAAGCTTTTTCGCAATCCAAGCGATTCCATGCACCATATTGTATCATGGCAAATTCGCGTATGTATTGGTCGCTGATGGTGTCTAAAATACTTTTATCGCCAAAAGATTGTTCCCAGAATAATTCGTCCATAATTTCCGAAATTTGTAGAAGAATGGGAAGCATGGCGCGTTCTTTTTCGCTAAGTACGCTCAAATCGGTGGTAAGTTCTACCGGAGCATACGATTCTACTAATTGTTGCATTTCGTTGTTTTTACTTTCTCCTTTGTCTTTGTTGCCACAGCAGCTGCCTAAAATAACAGCCGAAATAGTGGCTAAGGAAATAAATAACTTCTTCATTTTTAATTATGTTTTATGTAATAAATTTGTTGTAATTATTCGGCAAATTTACACCTCTTTTTTGAATTATCAAAGAAGAGTGAGAAAAAAACATTCACTTTCTTGCAATATTTCCAAAATATATGTACCTTTGCAAACTCAAAATAAAGAAATAAATATGGACAAAAAGACTCTTAGTAAGCTGTATTTATCCTTGTCTTGGCTATTGTTGGTGGCCACATGTGTGTTGGCTTTTGTGATGAAAAATGCCAATTTGTCGATGTTCGGATTGATACTTTCGATAGCATTTCGCTATTTGGCCGAACGTGTCGAATGTGCTTTGCTGAAAAAAGAAAATCAAGAACTGAAAGACGATATGAAAAGGCTTACAAAATTGTTGGAAGACTTGACGAAAAATAAAGAATAAAATTAGGTAATATATAAATTAATAACAGATAGTAATATGGCAACAACTGCAGATATTAAAAACGGACTTTGTATAGTATTTAACAACGACATTTATTCAATTGTAGAATTTTTGCACGTAAAACCCGGTAAAGGCGCCGCTTTCGTTCGTACAAAAATGCGTAACGTAAAAACTGGTCGTATGCTTGAAAATACATTCCCATCGGGTGCAAAAATCGATGTGGTACGTGTAGAAAGACGTCCTTATACTTTCTTATACAAGGATGATATGGGATACAACTTTATGCACACCGAAACTTTCGAACAAATAGCTATTCAAGAAGAGTTGATTAATGCTCCTCAATTCTTGAAAGAAAACCAATACGTGGAAATGACTGTTCATGCCGATAACGAAACTCCTTTATTGTGCGAATTGCCTCCTTTCGTAGAAATGGAAGTAACTTATACCGAACCGGGCGTTAAAGGCAACACAGCTACAAACGCTATGAAAGACGCTATAGTGGATACAGGTGCTAAAGTACGTATACCTTTGTTTATCGAACAAGGCGAACGTATAAAAGTAGATACTCGTACCGGCGAATATTCTGAACGTATAAAACAATAGTTTAAAGGTAAATATATCAGAATTTTAATGAGCCGCAGACAAATATTTGCGGCTCATTTTTTTGTCGTTTCAACAAAAAGTTGTATCTTTGCAAATTCATTAATAAATAAGATAATTAGTATATAAGGATAAATATAAGACCTATAAGCCGTTGATTATGAAATTGAAAATAAGACATCAAAATATCTCCGTTGTATCGTTGTTGCTCTGTTTGGTAGCCTTTATTTCGTCGGGCTACGCCCAACAGACGTATAAACTCGATACTTTGGAAACTATATTCGAAGAGGGCGATTCGTTGGAAGTGGTATTGGAACAAACCTTGTTTAGTAAGTTGAATTCCGATACTCTTGTATACCAATACAACGATTCGTATACCGAAGATGAGGGCGCCGAAACTGAAGAAGATATTTTGTATGCAAGTTTCGACAGTGATAAGATACATTATCCCAAGACTGACTTTTCGAATAAGAAGGACACTACTCCCATACCATTGGTTAATCCCGAAAAGAATAAATTGTATGCACATCCTGCCGATAGTTATAGGATAAGTTCGCGTTTTGGGCCTCGTCGTCGTCGCTTCCATTATGGTATCGATCTTGCAATGCCTACCGGCACTCCTATATACTCCACATTCGATGGCACCATACGTGTGGCAAAGTTCAACAAATCGTATGGCAATTTGGTGGTTATACGCCACGACAATGGTTTGGAAACTTATTATGCACATCTTTCGCGCATACAGGTTAAGCCCGGTCAGGAAGTGAAAGCCGGCGAACAGATAGGATTGGCCGGCAACACCGGTCGCTCATATGGCAGCCATTTGCATTTCGAAACCAGATATTTGGGCGCCGCTATCAATCCCGATATAATTATCGATTTTAGCGAGGCAGGACATAAACTGAAAAACGACACATTGCAACTTACAGCATCGTGTTTCCGTCCAAAAGCCGGTGCCAAAAGTAATCAAGGCGGCGGTGGCAGCCAATATTATCGTGTTAGAAAAGGCGACACCTTGGGTGCAATAGCACGCAGAAATGGCACTACGGTTACTAAATTGTGTCGTCTTAACGGTTTAAAGAAAACTAGTATAATACGTCCGGGACAAAGATTGAAATTGAGATAAAAACAATATTAAGGTATTAGTTATGCGATTGGATATTATAACACTGTTCCCTAAAATGTTGTCGTCTTTTTTTGAAGAGTCGATACTTAAGAGGGCTCAGAACAAACAACTCGTAGAGGTGCATTTCCACGACTTGCACGATTATTCGCAAAATAATTACGGCAGCGTGGACGATTATGCCTACGGTGGCGGTGCCGGAATGGTGATAGGTATCGAACCGGTGGCATTGTGTATAGAAGGTTTGCAAAAAGAACGTAAATACGACGAAATAATATATACTGCACCCGATGGCGAATTGTTGGGACAAAGCCGTGCCAATCAGTTGTCGATGCTGAACAATGTGATGATTTTATGTGGGCATTACAAAGGTATTGACGAACGTATACGCGAGCATTTTATCACTATGGAATTGTCCATAGGCGATTATGTTCTTACGGGAGGCGAGTTGGCTGCCGCTGTGATATCCGATTCTATAATAAGACTGATACCGGGTGTGCTTAGCGATGAAACATCGGCATTGTCCGACTCCTTTCAAAACGATTTAATCTCACCGCCGGTCTATACTCGTCCGGTTGATTTCAGAGGTTGGAAGGTGCCGGATATATTACTATCGGGAAATCATGCCAAGATAGACCAATGGCGATACGAACAGTCGGTAGAACGTACACGACAACGTCGACCGAATTTGTTGGAGAAATAACAAAAACGAAAATTTTGCGTTTTTGTGTTTAATAAAATAGATATTCTATTTATATCATAGTAGGTAAATTAATTAAAAACAACTCATAAACAATAACATTATGCAAAACGAATTTCGAAAATATGCTGTAAAGCATAAAGGTATAAGCAGTACAACATTCGATAAATACACATCGGTGGTTACTAATTATTTAAATCCTACCATTATAGAAGAACGACAACTTAACGTGGCACAAATGGATGTGTTTTCGCGTTTGATGATGGATAGAATTATATTCTTGGGTGTTCCTATCGACGACACAGTGTCTAATATTATCCAAGCTCAACTTTTGTTTTTGGAATCGCAAGATAGCACCAGAGATATTCAAATATATATCAACTCTCCGGGAGGTTCGGTATATGCCGGATTGGGTATATATGATACCATGCAATATATTAATCCCGATATAGCAACTATATGTACCGGGTTGGCCGCATCTATGGCATCGGTATTGTTGTGTGCCGGAGTTAAAGGCAAACGTACAGCATTGCCTCATTCGCGTGTGCTTATCCATCAACCACTGGGTGGCGTTGAAGGTCAGGCCAGCGATATTGAAATTACTGCTCGCGAGATTGGTAAGTTAAAGAAAGAATTATATGATATTATAGCTTACCATTCGGGACAACCTTACGAAAAAATATGGGAAGATGCCGATCGTGATTATTGGATGACAGCACCCGAAGCTAAAGAGTATGGAATGATAGATGAGGTACTGGTTCGTCAAATAGATATTAATCGATAAATCAAAAAAGAAGGTTTTAGTAATGCTGCCTCAGGTATTATTAAAACCTTTTTCATAAAACAAGATATGAAGATAAAGATAATAAACAAATCGCACCACAACTTGCCGCAATACGAAACACCGCTGTCGGCAGGTATGGATATAAAAGCTTTTTTGCCCGATGGTAGCGTTACTTTGAAACCATTGGAACGTGCATTAATAAAAACGGGTCTTTTTATCGAGTTGCCCGAAGGCTGCGAGGCACAAGTGCGTCCGCGTAGCGGCTTGGCTTTGAAGAAAGGGATAACGGTGCTTAACACTCCCGGCACAATCGATGCCGATTATAGAGGCGAGATAGGTGTAATATTGGTTAATCTTTCCAATCAGAATTTTGTGGTTGAAGATGGCGAGCGTATAGCACAAATGGTTATAGCCCGCCACGAAAAAGCCGAATGGGAACAAGTAGAAATACTATCCGAAACAGAAAGAGGCGCAGGTGGCTTTGGCCATACCGGAACAAAATAAAAAATCTCTCATCAATCGCAATACGTACAACAATATGAGAAAAGTAAGCTTTGTAAAGAATGCTGTGTTGGGTAATGGTTTTGTGCCTGATGTTTTTTTGCCAAAGGGCGAAACCGAATACTATATTCGCAACAAGCAGGCTAATGCCTCCGACAAACATTGGCGAAACTTAACCGATGGCGAGATTGCTGTTCTTACAGCCAATGCCAACTATTCCGACGATTGGACTAAGGTGTTGGTTTCGGATATGTTTGATGCCGGATGTATACGAAATAGCAAGTTTTATGGGTTGGTACGTATTGGCGATATATGTTGCGGTGTTTTGCAACACGATGCTTTGTCTTTGCCCGTGGGTATATACAACAGCACCATAGTGTCGTCGGATTTAGGCGACAATGTGGCATTGCACAATGTCGGCTATCTGGCAAATTATATCATTGGCAATGAATGTATTCTTTTCAATATAAAAGAGATGACCACTGCCAATAATGCCAAATTCGGCAACGGGGTGCTGAAAGATGGCGATGACGAGGGTAGCCGTCTTCTACTTATCGTTATGAACGAAGCCGGAGGTAGGGAGATAAGTCCTTTCGAGGATATGATAGCCGCCGATGCTTATATGTGGGCAAAGTATATCGATGATAGAGAGTTGCAAACTCGTTTAACTTGCATTACTCAGGCTACTGCCGATTCTCGTTGCGGTGTGTATGGCACCATAGGCAGTGGCACTATAATCAAAAACACAATATCTGTCTGCGATGCCAAAGTGGGTGAGTGTTGTGTGGTAGAGGGTGCAAATAAGTTGTGCAATATTACTATAAA
This sequence comes from Bacteroidales bacterium, assembly GCA_017555745.1. Classification (GTDB taxonomy): domain Bacteria; phylum Bacteroidota; class Bacteroidia; order Bacteroidales; family P3; genus HGM05376. The sequence continues at coordinate 6,282 of JAFZFU010000120.1, read as the reverse complement.
GTCTTCCGAAAACGATCCTTCGCATATAGGAGAGGGGGTGATACTCAAAAATGGTATTGTGGGCTTCGGTTGTCATCTCTACTATTCGTGTATAGCCGAAAACTTTGTGTTGGGCAACAACTCGACATTAAAATATGGAGCCAGACTGATAGACTCTTTTGTTGGCGACAATAGCACTATAGCATGCTGTGAAGTGCTTAACAACCTTGTCTTTCCCGCTCATGAGCAGCATCATAACAATTCGTTTCTGATAGCCTCTCTTATTATGGGACAGTCCAATTTGGCTGCCGGTGCCACCGTGGGCAGCAACCACAACAGTCGCACCAACGACAATGAGATACAAGCCGGTCGTGGTTTTTGGCCCGGACTGTGTGCAAGCCTTAAACATTCGTGTCGGTTTGCATCGTATACCTTGTTGGCCAAGGCTCAGTATCCGGCCGAAATAGACAACCCGTTTCCATTTGCTTTGATAAGCAACAATGCAGCTAAAGACGAGTTGGAGATTATGCCTGCCTATTGGTGGATGTATAATATGTATGCCCTTGCGCGAAACTCGTGGAAGTATACAGCTCGCGACAAAAGAAAACATAAACAACAACATATAGAGTTTAATGCATACGCTCCCGATACTATGGAGGAGGCTAAATATGCAACAACTCTTTTAGAAAAATATACTGCCAAGGCTTGGTTCAAACGCGAAGGACTGCCGATTGATTTACCCGAAGAGGTGCTGATGGCAAAAGGTAAAGAACTCCTAAGCGGAGATAAGGCATTGGTGCAAGCTTTGGAAATAGTGGCCGACGATATCGAAAAAGGAAACCGTAAGGTACGACTGCTCAAAGCTTATGAGGCATACCATGCTTATGGCGACATGATGGTGTATTATGCTGTTACTAACATAATAAAATATTTTGCCGCTAATGCTGATGCATCGTTCGATAGGTTGCACGATGATTTGGCCAAAGATGGCTGCAGACCTGATAAATGGGTCAACTTGGGCGGACAGTTGGTCAAAGAAAAAGATTTCGTCGCCTTGATAGAAGATATAAAATCAAAACAATTGGATTCGTGGACGGATATACATAATCGCTACGATGAATTATGGAATAAATACGACAACGACAAGCAATCGCATGCATATCTTTTGCTATGTTCTCTGTTTGGAGTGGAAAAACTTTCGCATTCTCAATGGATAGAGGTGTTGAATAAAGCTGCCTCGGTGCAAGACTATATCAACAACCAAGTGTATGCCTCGCGTAAGAAGGACTACGATAACCCATTCCGCAAGGCTACCTATCGCAACGATGAAGAGATGATGGCAGCCATAGGAACCATTGACGAAAACAAATTTATTGTACAGATTAAGGACGAAACATTACTGTTTAAACAACAGATAGAAGAACTTTTGTCGAAATTGAGATAACAGACTATATGATAGACTACAACCTTATTGATAAGATTTTTGGTATACAAACCGATGACGATTTTAACAGTGTGGCATTGGAAGTGTTTGCTTTTCAGTATCGCAATAATGCACTATATCGTAGGTTCGTCGATTTGCTTTCGGTAGATGTAGCCAAGGTAATGCGGTGGGAAGATATCCCATGTTTGCCGATAGAGTGTTTCAAAACCAATAAGGTGGTATCGTTTGATGTAGACCCTATTGATTATTTTCAAAGTAGTGCCACCACTTCGATGGTTACCAGCAAGCACTATTTTTTTACTCATGAGGTATATACTCGTAGTTTTATCGAAACTTTTTCGCTCTTTTGGGGCAATCCCTCGCAGTATTGCATATTGGCATTGTTGCCCAATTACTTACATCAAACGCATTCTTCGCTTATCTTTATGGTGAGGGAACTTATAAAACAGACCGGTTGTGAGTATAGCGGCTTTTACGATGCCATAACGCCACAACTGATAGAATATCTCAAATCGCCCGAACGCCTGTCAAAGAAATTGATACTTTTTGGCGTTAGTTATTCGCTCTTGGATTTGGTGGAAAGCCACAATTTTTCGCTTGGCGATGCCATAGTGTTCGAAACGGGAGGTATGAAAGGCCGACGCAAAGAAATGGTGCGCGAGGAACTACATGGCATCCTTACCAAGGGATTGGGTGTCGACTCCATCGCTTCGGAGTATGGTATGACCGAACTTTTCTCTCAGGCTTACTCCAAAGGCAGCGGAATATACAACTGTCCGCCTTGGATGAAGATAGCCATACGCGATGTAAACTCGCCCCTCAACAGAATACCGAAGGGTAGGGCAGGTGGAATAGATGTAATCGATTTGGCAAATATATATTCCTGTTCTTTTATAAGCACGCAGGATATAGGTCGCATGCACAACGATGGTAGTTTTGAAGTGCAGGGACGTTTCGACTATAGCGATACGCGCGGTTGCAACCTCCTTACGGCAATGTAGAACAAAATAATATTTACAATATATTGGAAAAGATAATATTAGGAGTAGACCCCGGTACACGGGTGATGGGATATGGAATTATATCGGTAGAGGGCAATCATGCCTCGCTTGTATTGATGGATGTGCTTAATATGCAAAAGATGGAGAGCTACGAACTTAGGATAAAGTATATCTTTGATTCGATGATACGGCTTATCGATGCCTATCATCCCGACTATTTAGCCATCGAGGCTCCTTTTTATGGCAAGAACGTGCAGTCGATGCTTAAATTGGGTAGGGCACAAGGTGTGGCTATTGCAGCAGCATTGTCGAGGCAGATACCTTTTTGTGAGTATGAACCACGACGTATAAAGCAGTCTATAACCGGCAATGGTGCCGCATCGAAAGAACAGGTGGCCGCCATGTTGGGCCGTTTGCTTAATTTTGCCGATATGCCTAAGTATTTAGATGCCACCGACGCTTTGGCTGTGGCATATTGTCATTTTTTGCAAAAAGATATTCCCGAAGTGTCGATAGTGGGCAAGCCTCGAAAGCCAAAGGCAAAATCGTGGGCAAGCTTTCTAACCGAAAATCCTGATAGGGTAAAATAAAGATAATTACATTGACCAATAAATAATATCGAAATGGAAGGTTTTGTAATAAAAACAACAGGAAGTTGGTATAAGGTGCTTTGCGCTGATGGTAATGCTTACGATTGTCGTTTGCGAGGCAGTTTCCGTATGAAAGGCAACAAAAGCACCAATCCCATTGCTGTGGGCGACAGAGTGAAGTTTAATATACAAGAGTCGGACAACACCGGTGTTATAACCGAGATAGAGGAACGCAAAAACTGTATAGTTCGCCGCTCTACCAAGTTGTCGAAACAGACGCATGTGATAGCAGCCAATATCGACCAAAATTGCTTGGTGATAACTCTGGGATTGCCTCGCACATCCACAGGTTTTATCGATCGTATATTGGTAACTTCCGAAGCCTATCATATACCGGCGGTGCTCTTGTTCAATAAGATTGATTTGTACAACGACGAGCTTTGGGGATATCACAACGAGGTGAAGTCCATATATCAATCGGCCGGCTATCGCTGTATAGATATTTCAGCCAAGGAGGGTATCAATATCGATGAGGTGAGAGACTTGGTTAAAGACAAAACCACTCTCTTTACCGGACATTCGGGAGTAGGCAAGTCGGCTTTGATAAATGCTATAGACCCCGATTTGAAATTACGTGTGGGCGATGTGTCGGGCTGGAGCATGAAAGGAAAACACACCACAACATTTGCCGAGATATTCCCTTTTGCCAATGGCGGGTATATTATCGACACGCCGGGTATAAAGGAGTTTGGCATGGTGAATTTCTCTAAAGAAGAAATATCGCATTTCTTCCCCGAGATGAGGGCGGTGTTGCACGACTGTCGTTTTGCCAACTGCACCCACGAGCATGAGCCAAGCTGTGCCGTAAAGCAGGCTGTGGAAGACGGAACGATAAGCGAAACACGTTATATCAACTATCTCAATATCCTAAACGGACGTGAGATGGAATTGCAAGAATGGGAAACAAGATAATAATAAATACAAGATATGATAAAGTTTATTGACTGGAATTTGATAGAGTATTCCGAAGCATGGAAAAAACAACAAGAGGTTTTCGATGCCATGATAGCATCGAAGATGGAGAAGAAACCTACCGACGAGTTGCAACAAATAGTGTATTGCGAACACCCTCATGTATACACTCTTGGCAAGCATGGCAAACCCACCAATATGTTGGTCAACGACGAGTTTTTGAAAAAGATAAATGCCTCGTTTTTCCCTATCGACCGTGGTGGCGATATTACTTACCATGGACCGGGACAGATAGTGGGATATCCATTGTTGGATTTGGAAAACTTCTCGCTTTCGCTAAAAGATTATATCTATAATATAGAAGAGTGCATAATTCGTACCCTTGCACATTATGGTATAGTGGGCGACCGTTTGCAAGGTGCCACCGGAGTATGGTTGGACAAGGATACACCTCGTGCACGTAAGATATGTGCCATAGGAGTAAGAGCTTCACGCTATGTTACCATGCACGGCTTCGCCTTTAATGTAAATACCGATCTTAAATATTTCAGCTACATCAACCCATGCGGTTTTGTGGATAAAGGCGTAACCTCGTTGCAGCTGGAGATGGGACACGAAATGGATATAAACGAAGTGAAGGCTTTGCTTACAAAGAATTTCGAAGAGCTGTTGCTGAATAAGTAGCGACAGCTTTTTTAGATTAAGAGCCATGAGCAGTGAGCTCTCTGTCCTCCTTAAACATTAAACCAAAAGCTGTCTTGGCGAAGCAAAGCGAAGCCACAATCCATCTTTTGCCTCACAACATTTTGATGACTACGGACGACTTTTGTGTCAACTTTTTTCAGCATAAGACAGTTCCAAGCACAATAAGCATACGGCGACAACCCAGGATACTTATCTGCCATAGGATCTACGCTAAGCCAACCCGTCATCAAATCCGAATCATAGTACCTCGCTCCGAAGTAGGAAAAGCCTGTCTCTGCGTGAAGCAAACCCTGCGAGTTCGCGATAGCGTTTCCGCTAGGAATTTGTGCGGTAAGTGTAGTGGTAACGAAACGATAGCACAAAAGCATGAAGCAAACCCTGTGAGTTTGCGATAGCGTTTCCGCAGGAATTTGCATGGTTAACGAAGTGCTAACGTAGTGATAATGCAAAAGCGGAGAATGAAGCGAACCCGAATAACGCTTAAAACCACTATTCCCCACATAGTTATAGTGCGTTTCTTGCCTATATTTCGGAGTTATATTTCTGTTTGTTTGGTGTATAATTATTACTCGTTTTTGGTGTGCAAAGTTACACATTTATTTTGAATTATACATAACATAAACATATTGTACTATGTAGTATGATAGCCTCCGTTTTTGGATGCACCACGAAATTCTATCCTTTGGCTATCCGAAAGTGATTTCAAATACCGTTGAGTTGTTCTTAAGCTTTTCTGTAATATTTTAGCAATTGTTGGAGCGTTAATTCCCGGATTATTTTTGATGGTCTCGAATATCAATTCTTCTAAATTTACACCGCCATTTTTTATCTTTGTAATAGTATTTGCACCGCCATTTGCACCGCCATCGGTTAGAAGTCGGAGCAAGTCTGTTTGCGTCGCTATGATCCTATCAGCAATAAAATCAACAAAAACACTCGGATTTTCGTGCGACAATTCGAGTGAATATACATATTCATGTCGTAGTACTGCCGGTATAAGGGCAATGGTATATTCGTTTCTTATAAGAGCGAGGTTGAGTATAAGACGTGCCACACGGCCATTGCCATCGATAAAAGGATGGATAAATACGAATTTCTGATGAGCGAGAGCTGCGAATTCGGGAGTAGGTAAATTGTGCTCATTATCGTTAAACCACTTTAGAAACTTCTTCATATCAGTCCCTATCTTGGACGGAGACGAAACAGCATATTTGCTTCCACTGATAAAGACAGGTATAGTGCGATAATGCCCGGCATTTTCAGTATCTATCTTCTCGTAAAACAGTCGATGTAGTTCTAGGATATCGGACTCTTCCAAAGGCTTATTTATTGCAAGTGTATGTATGTAATCATAAGCCTTTGCATGACCTACGGCCTCATATACATCACGCAATGGCTTACCTTCAATCGTCAAACCGTCTTCTATCACCACTTTAGTTTCCGACTCTGTAAGACTGTTGCCTTCAAGAGCATTGCTAGAGTAGGTAAGTCCGATACGATAATATTCTTTCAGCGACTTCAACGTTTCGTTCGGAAATGGTCGCAAGGCAATTATCCTGTCTCGCAGTTTTTCTGCTGTTTGGAGCAACTT
>JAFZFU010000119.1 GCA_017555745.1 Bacteroidales bacterium | reverse complement strand
GTGTAGCCAAAGCACGGCTTATAATGTTTATGTACTTAGAACTTTATACCCCAACATACGTTTATGCCAAATCCAGAAATAACTTCTTTGGGGTTTGGGGTAAAACTTGATAATTCCGTAGGAATATCGTTTGCAGACATCAATGCTCCGTATGTTGGAAAATTTACAGATACTCCTATATAGTTTTTTTGACTCAGATAGTAATTATAGCCTGCTGTAAATTGGGCTTTTATACCATTTCTTGTAATTTTATAATCATTGTCTTGGTATGTTAGGGTGTTGCAACCACGTATCATTCCCACACGTACTCCATAGTAAAATTCTGAACGTTCCGACATCGAAAAGTATTCTCTAAATCCAAGCATTATTCCATTATTGTAAAAATACTCATTGTTTGCAATATCGGAAGTAAACATTCCACTTCCAAAAAAAGATAACTCAAATGTAAAATCTTCGGAAGAACGATAACCAAAATTCAATTCTGTACTTGATCCCGAATATCTAGGAGTTCCATCGGCGAAAATGGATACAGTCGAATAGTTATTAAAAGTTTCCATTCCAACTTTCGCTTCCATAAAGAATTTCTTTTCTTTCTCTATTTCTTGAGCTTGCATTGCTCCCAATGTCAGCATAAAAGCCAACGTAAATATTACTTTCTTCATCTCCTTACAAATTTAGTTATTATTACATAAATAATGGATTTATTAAAGAACTTACAGCTCCTGTTATAATTGCACCCGAAAGCGTTGTAGTACTATTCCATCCGCTTATCATTCCTATTGATAATGCTCCGAAACCAGCGCCTATCGCATCTGCTTCTGCTATATTTCTCCATGTGTAACTTCTAAATACTCCATGTAACCAATCACCTACTTTATCAACTCCTTTTTTAATATAAGCACATATCTCTTTTACTGTAGGTAATGCCTTTGAAGAGATTTGTTTACTATTATCTATCGATTGAAGGAAGTTATACCATGGATTATCGGGATTTATAAAAGCATCTTCCCAATATAAAAGGCTATGCTCATATACGTTCAAAAATACAAGTATACATGTGTCCTCCCATTTTTCTGCTGAATATAGTAATTCAAATCCTTTTGTTCTTATGAATTCAGCTTCTTCTATTGGATTTACAATTTCACAAGATTCGTTCAATATATCTTTTAATATTTGAAAATCAGGATTATTAATTACTGAGATTTCATATTCTTCTTCTTCTAAAAAGGTAAAATAGGATTCCATAAAGCTATTTATCTCATCTGCAGAGATATCCAATATTGAATTTTGGGCGACTACATCAGGTAATATTTCAATGATATGGTTAAAGAAATCTTCTCTATCCTCATCACTTATTTCTTCTTTTTCTGCTAGTTCGTTAAGGTGGTCTTTTAATTCAAATCCCATATAATTTAAAATCTCGTTGTGCTTTTCTCCGATAAAATCAAAAGGATTTTCACCATTAGATGATTTTGATTCTCCAACTGCTATATTACTATTATCTTCATCTTTCTCGCAAGATGTAAAGAATGCTGTTCCGGCTACTAATACAGTTGCTACTATTGCTAAAAATGTTTTATTTATAAAAGTCTTCATAGTGAATTCTCCTATTTTTAGTACCATCCTACATTGAATATTTGTATTTTTGTTTGAATAGGATAGTATAGTTAATAAATAAATTTTATTGCATAGGCATCGAAGCCTATTATCCAATATTTTATAAGTATCCTTTACGCCATATTCTAAAATGTTTATAATGTTTCACAACCTGCATAACCGGAAAAATTATGCGTTAATTTGTGCGAAGCGTACAATAAATATTATTGTAGGACGTTTATGAGTTCGTCAAACCAAGGTGCTTTGCCGGGCAAGGGTGAAGTGTTTTGCTTTTAATTTTTAGCTTCACTCCTTGTACTTGCACCTCTTTTTTGTCATTGCCTTGCAGGTGTATTTCGCTTACCGTCATTGCAAGGCTTTTTATTTTCGTTTCATCTTTACGTTCATTTTCGTTATTATTTCTTTTAATTTGCATTGGTCTGTTTCTGCTAAACCACCTCTGCCGTGCTGCGGCGTGGATATCTATCGATACCTCTTTCGCCTAAAGTTTATATCTTGTTTCGGTTTGCAAAATTACTACCTTTATCCCAAATAGTCATATACAATTACATAGAAAAAATATACATTTGCATAGAAAATACATAAAAATTGTATATTTTGCGGAATGATAATACTTTTGCTGAATGTTAAATTGCTGATAAATAGCCCATACATACGTACAAGAAATTGCCGAAAATGGATTGAAAAATTGATTTTATGGCATTGAACTAAACTATACAAAATTCGCAAACAGCAAGTTTTTGTATATCGACAGATTGTTTTAGTAAAATATAGATAACTGTAAACACTCGCGGAAAACGAAAATTTTACCATTTTTCTGCCGTATTATATCCCTTTTTGATATACATTTTTTATTATATTATAATCACCTCAACATCTATAGTTATTGATATTACAACAATTAGAATTGTCGATTACTTGTATAAATCTACAAATACTTAGAAAATATAAAAGTAATTGTATATTTATTAAAAAATACGTACTTTTGCAATTCGTAACCTTTTGATAAATATATATTATACAAGCAATATGAAAGTCCAAGAAATTGATGATAAGATAAAGAATTTATTTATTTTGGTTAGTGATACCGAGAAAAATTATATAAGAAAAGATTATGCTTTATTGTTGGATCCACAGTCTTTTTATCATACTTATAAGTTCGGTACACCTTTGATTTCCAATGAGGTTAGAGTGTTGGTGATAAAGCAAGGTGCGGCAAAGTACACTATAGGTTATCAAAAGTATAGTGTAAAAGCCGGTGATTTACTGTTAATGCCTTCTAATGTTGTATTTTCAATAGATTACACATCACCGGATTATCAACTACATATAATTAGTTTCACCCATGACTTTGTGGGTTTAGATACTTTGAACAATGATAAAATTCACAATATGTTGGACAATATACAATATCTAAAAGTTGGTCCTGAAGATACGTTAATTCTATCGTCGTTTTTCCTCAAAATGAAATATTTTCTTGATAATGGAAATCCGAGTCTTTCAGGTTTCAAATCGATAATATTGTCATTCTTGTATATGTTGCAACCCATAGCAGAGCAAAGCACCTATAGTCTTTCTCCAAAAACTGTTACACACAGGCACGAAGTATTTTTGGATTTCTTGAAATTGCTACGAGGTATGGAAATTCCCGAACGCACCATCAAACACTATGCCGAAATACTGAACGTGACAGAAAACTACCTGAGTACTGCTGTTAAAGAAGAGAGTGGCCGCACGGTGATGCAATTTATAAACGAAAAAACTGTGGCATGTATAAAGATACATCTTGCTAAAGATGTGCCGTTGGAGAAAATAGCAGAACTAACCAAGCTTGGCAATACCTCCTCGCTTGGCAGGTTTTTCAAAAAAGAAACAGGGCAAACCCCTATGGAATATAAGACCGGAATTGCTTAGTGGTACGATATAAAAAAACAAGGCTTAATGTTCATTCAAACATTAAGCCTTGTTTTTTTACGTTTGCGGTTCTACACTTGTAAGTATGCGGTTTAGGTGTCGTAACTATGGGAGTTTTGAGGTGTAAGTGCCGTAGTTTTGGGTCGTAAACCGCATGGTTTTGATAGCTAAGTGTGGTATATAAAATATGTGTATTGCTTCGGATTATTTATTTAAGTGTGACAGTTGCCTAAAAAATAAATGCCGTATAAATACTTTTTTGCGATATTGATAGTTATATTGCCGTAAAAGATAGCATATAGATATGTATAAGGAAGCAGAATTAAAAAAAATATTTGAAGGCAAACGTATTATGATAGCCGGTTTCGGACGCGAAGGAAGGTCGTCGTATAAACTTATTCGAAAACTATTTCCAACATCGTCGTCGGGTGTGGCATTGGCTGTGGCTGATAAGAATTTGAATATAACCACCGACCAACTTTTGGCAAATGATACAGACTTGTCGATATTTGTCGGCGACGATTATCTTGCACATTCTGCCGAATACGATATTATATTAAAGTCGCCGGGTATACCCACATTTGATTTTGAAAATATAGTGCCGTTGCAAAGAGTATCGTCGCAAACCGATATATTTTTACAGATATATGGCTCGCAAACGGTAGGGATAACCGGCACCAAGGGCAAAAGTACTACTACCAATCTTATTTATTCGGTACTCAAGTCGACTAAACCCGATACTATTATGGCCGGAAATATGGGGTTGCCATTGTTTGATATAGTGGAAGAAATTAATTCCGATACTGTGATAGTGTTGGAGTTGTCGTCGCATCAATTGGAGAATATACATCAAGGGCCTTATATAGGTATAGTGCTTAACTTGTTTCAAGAGCATTTGGATCATTATCATTCTTACCTCGATTACAAGATGGCAAAGTTGAATATAGCTTTGCGTCAAATGCCAAGAGATGTTTTTATTTATTGTAGTGATAATGACGAATTAGCCCAATTGGCAGACCAATGTGACATAAAAAGCATAAAGCTGAGTTACTCGATAAATAATCCCGTTGACAAAGGTTGTTACTGCGATGGTCGTTATTTTAGAATGATGCCGGGTAATAATATTATATACGATATCGAAAGCCAACGATATGTAAAGGGAGAGCATAACCTTAGCAATTGTATGGCAGTGTTTATGGTTGGGCATTGCTTTGGTATACCTGATCAGATGATAGTTAAAGCCATATCCGAATTTAAAGGCTTGGAACATAGACTTGAATATGTTGGAACGAAGTGTGGTATAACTTTTTACAATGATAGTATATCCACAATACCCGAAGCTACCATAGCCGCAGTGGAAGCCCTCAAAGATGTGGATACATTGATACTTGGCGGTTTCGATAGGGGTATAGATTATAGTAAACTTGTTAATTTTATGATTGGCACCGATGTTAGGAATATAGTTTTTGTGGGCGAGGCTGGCAGTAGGATATATAATCTGCTAAAAGAAGGCAATGCTCTGCAAGGTAAGAATTATATTCTTTCCAATTCTTATCCCGATATTGTGGGGTGGTGTTATACCAATACCGCTGAGGGTAGGATATGTTTGCTGTCGCCGGCCGCCTCGAGCTACGATATGTTTAAGAACTTCGAAGAGCGTGGGCGTGTCTTTAAAGATTTGGTATTGACAACCTGCAAATAGTGTAGGTAATGATATAGTTAAACGCTATAGCAAAGTATTGGCTTCGCTATAGCGTTTTTTTTGTATTTTTTGGGGAATAGCATATTTGCCGGTTACGAGCAGTTTAATGCTTTATACAGTTTAGGAAAGACATTATCAAATTCTTGTCCACCTAAATCGGGATTGTAGCCGTATTGCAATCCTGATTCAATATATGATTTGTATGGTACGTAATAAAATAAAAAACGGTTGAACACAATATCCAACCGTTTTCTCTAATCTTGATTTTCTCTTTAATTATGCAGGGTTGATAGCTCCAACAGGGCATACGTCAGCGCAAGTTCCACAATCAACACATTTGTCAGCGTCTATGCAATAGATGTCGCCTTCAGAGATAGCTCCTACAGGACATTCGTTGATGCATGTTCCACAAGCTGCACAATCGTCACTAATTTTATAAGCCATTTTTTTATGTTTTTTAGGGTTAATAATCAGTTTGCAAAGATAGTCATTTTATCGTTAATGGCAATGATTTTAAGCCATATTTTTTTTTAACAGTTATAATGAGTTATCATGCAGATGTTTATATTTCGTGCAAAATGTAATAGTCTTGTCAATATATATGTTTTTTACATAAAAAACTGACATGAAAACTCATTTTTGCTCTAATTACTTCAAGTTTTTGAGTAGTTCGCCCATCACTCTTCGTGCCGATAATCCTTCGTATAGTATCTTGTAAGTAGCCTCTACAATTGGCATACCTATTCCTAATTTTTCTCTTATTTTTTCTATACATTTGGTGGCATAGTATCCTTCGGCAATCATTTTCATTTCTAATTGGGCACCTTTTACCGAATAGCCAAAGCCTATCATTGCACCAAAGGTGCGGTTGCGGCTGTGTTGCGAATAGGCGGTTACCAATAAGTCGCCTAAATATGGGAAGCGTTCCAATTGGCGATAGTCCATTGGATGTAGCTCGTTGATGAATACATCCATTTCTTGCATGGCGTTGGATATAAGTACAGCAAACAAGTTGTCGCCATAACCTAAACCTTTGCATATACCTGCCGCTAATGCATATATGTTTTTAAGCACAGCAGCATATTCTATACCATGTATATCGTCCGAAACCACAGTTTTTACATATCGGCATTGAATAAATTCGGCTACATAGTTTGCCAATTCGTTGTTTTGCGATGCCACAGTAAGATATGTAAGTTTTTGTTGTGCTGTTTCTTCGGCATGCGACGGACCGCTTATTATTGAAATACGATCATAGTCGACATCAAATTTATCGTGAAAATAATCAGCTACTATTTGATTGGTTTGCAACACTACACCTTTAATGGCTGAATGTATATTTTTACCTTTTAGCATTTCGGGGCTGATGCCTTGCAATGAATCGTCCAAAAAGGCAGATGGAACAACAAACAAAAGGTCGTCGGATTTTTTGATAACCTCGCTTATGTCGTTCGAGAAATTTATTTGTTTTGTGTCAAAATATACTTCGCTTAGGTATATAGGATTATGTCCTGTTTCTTTTATCCCTTCTATTATCTCGGGTTCACGAATCCACCAATTTATTGTGGTGTCGGGGTGTTCCAAAACTATTTTAGCCACGGCTGTAGCCCAACTTCCACTTCCAAATACTCCTATCATTATTGTCTTATTTTGCTTTATTATAGATATTTCGGAGAAATAGCTTTCTCCAATGATATTTGCAAAGGTACATTAAATTTTTAATAATAGCAATATATTGTATCAAAAAAAACGAAGAAGCGTTATAAACCAAAGTATTCGCGATTTGTTTAGATAGGAAATTTAAATATAAAAAACTATGAAAAAGATATTGTTGATAGGTGTTGCTGTGTTTGCTATCTTGCTAAGTGGTTGCAAGCACAACTCCAAAGTTGTTCCTTTCAAAGGCGATTATTCGGTAAGAATGGATTTGTCGTACCTCGATAGTTCATCGGCATATATGCAGATGTATGTATTGTTGGCAGCCATGGTTGATTCGTCTAACAGTGGCGATCTTATTCCTTATAAGATTTCGTTTAGCGATACAGCATTGCAAAGTTATTATTCCGACAATCAAACGTTTTCGTATTCCTACACCTACAAACAGGTGGACAAAAACTATTATCAATTGGTATTGGATAAAAAGGATACAGTGGGTTTGGAATTGCGCGACACTGCTATGTTGATGCTTTTCCCCGACGATATGGCTTTCTTGCTTACTAAAATCAAATAAAAAAGCTGCTCCGAAAGGAACAGCTTTTAATTAACATTTAAGCTATGAAAAGAATTATTCTTGGTTATTTTTTTCCATTTCTTCTTTCAAGTTAGCCAAAGCGTCGATGTCGCCTAAAGTAGTTTTTTCCAAAGTGTCGGCTAATTTCTTAACAGCTTTCTTTGCATTTTTTTCTTTCTTATTTTCTGCATCTTCGTTAGCTATTTTTTCGTCAGCTATCAAATTTTGGAAAATACGGCTGTGCGAAACGATGATTTTCTTGTTTTCTTTAGAGAATTCAATAACTTTGAAATCTAAAGTTTCGTCAACACGTGCTTTAGTTTTATCTTCTTTATCTAAGTGGCGAGTAGGAGCAAATCCTTCAACACCATAAGGTAAAGCTACGATAGCGCCTTTGTCAGAAATGTTGGTGATAGTACCTTTGTGGATAGAATTCAAAGTGAATATTGATTCAAATACATCCCAAGGATTTTCTTCCAATTGTTTGTGACCTAAGCTCAAACGACGGTTTTCAACATCTACTTCCAATACAACAACTTCGATTTTGTCGCCAATTTTTGTAAATTCAGCAGGATGTTTGATTTTCTTAGACCAAGAAAGGTCAGAGATGTGGATTAAACCGTCAACACCTTCTTCTAATTCTACAAATATACCAAAGTTGGTAAAGTTGCGAACTACAGCTTCGTGTTTAGAGTTTACAGGGTATTTGTTAACGATAGACAACCATGGATCTGGTATCAATTGTTTTATACCCAACGACATTTTGCGTTCTTCGCGGTCAAGAGTCAATACAACAGCTTCTACTTCGTCGCCGATGTTCATGAAGTCTTGTGCCGAACGTAAGTGTTGTGACCACGACATTTCAGATACGTGAATCAAACCTTCAACGCCGGGAACTACTTCGATGAAAGCACCGTAGTCAGCTATAACAACTACTTTACCTTTTATGTGATCACCTACTTGTAAGTTAGCATCCAATGCATCCCATGGATGTGGCATCAATTGTTTCAAACCTAAAGCTATGCGACGTTTTGTTTCGTCGAAGTCAAGGATAACAACATTGATTTTTTGGTCCAAATGAACGATTTCTTCAGGATGGTTGATGCGACCCCACGAAAGATCGGTAATGTGGATAAGACCGTCAACGCCACCCAAATCGATGAATACACCGTAAGAAGTGATGTTTTTAACGATACCTTCCAATACTTG